>CALFHQ010000602.1 GCA_937876385.1 uncultured Pseudomonadota bacterium | reverse complement strand
GCGGGTAGATGCAGAACACGTGGTAGGACCAAAGGGTCTGTGCCATGGATTTCTTCTCCATGGAGGGGCAGTCCACGACGACCTCGCCGTGGAGGGTCCAGCAATCGTCACTGGAGTAAGCCATGGTGAGCCCGGTGTCGATGGCCATCAGCATCTTGTCTGGAGCCTGCCACAGGCTCTTCATCGTGTAGTCAGCGCCGTAGTATTTTCCCTTGGAAACCATGGACATGGAAGAAGTCTTCTCTTCCAATGCAGCGGCGCCGCCCATGGCTTCTACTGCGCGGGTGACGATTGAGAGGGCGCTTTTCTCCGGGGGTTCGTCTATGGCGGAGCGGTCGGTGTCCCCAGCATTCTTCTGGGCGTTGGCAGTGTCCGCAACCGCTTCCTGGCCAGCAGAGGACGCTCCATCCGTGGCGCCATCAGCGGGAACTGGTTGCTGGACCTTGCTCGCATCGACGGCGGGCTCATCGCCTGCTTTGGACAAGGCTCCTTCAGGAGCCTTGTCTGCATTTTGAGAAACTGCGTTCTTGTCACCCATTTCCTGCGACTGCTCCTTCTCGTCTTTCTTGCAGCCCGCCAGGGCAAAGAGAAGCAGCAGAGCCATCAGTGTAGCGTTCATCTTCATGGAGTCCCCTCGTTGTTGTGGTGATGGACGGCCATCTTCTTTCACACACAGCATAGGGCTGCCGAGAAGCGGTTTCCAGAACAATTTCAGGAAGATCCCCGAGAGAAGCGGGGGGCGCTGAAAAGGCCCCCTACGGAAAGCGACAGGTGACGGAAGTAGCCCCTGGGACGGTGAAGTCGGCTTCAATTCGGCCACCGTGAAGTTCGGTAATCAGACGAGCCGAGTAGGTGCCCAATCCGTGCCCTCCTCGTTTGGCCGAGGACACCCCCTTCTCAAAGAAGCGGTCGCGGATTGCGACGGGGACTTCTCCTTGATTGGTGACCACCACGGTGCGATTCTCCGGGGAAATCGACAGGGTGATCGTCGAGTCCGGTGGACAGGCTTCGCAGGCGTTTTTCAACAGGTTGCCGAAGAGAGAATAGAGCAAGGTCTCATCGGCCTTCATCAGGAAGCCGCCAGATCCCTGAGGAATGGGTTGTCCGTCGATTTGGAATTCGATGCGGCATTCTCTCCGGGCGCAAAGGGCAAATTGGTCCCGAGCCCCCCTCCGGGCTACATCGAGGACGTCGACCGTCTCTTCGTATGGCTCGTAAAGCCCACTCTCCATTCGGAAGAGGTCCAGGGAGAAGCTGATCTGACGGAACATCTGCTGGCCCGTCTCTTCCAGAGAGGTCAACAGCCGCACCTGATCCGGAGTCAGCCCCCCCCTCTCCAGCAGGAGTCGGGGGATGCCGATGACGGCAGTGAGGGGATTTTTCAGGTCGTGGCGGGTGATCTGCTCCACCTGCTCTCGAAAGGCTGCCGCTTCAACCAACTGGAGATTCTGACGCTCCAACTCCTTGAATGCCTTCCTCATGTGAAGGTGATTGCGCACCCGAGCTCGGACGATGGCCGGGCTGAATGGCTTTCGGATGTAGTCCACGGCCCCCAGGTTAAGCCCGCGCTGTTCATGATTGGTCTCCGTCATGACGGTGATGAACACCACAGGAATATCGGCGGTTCGCTCGTCCTGTTTGAGGCGGTGACAAACCTCGTATCCATCCATTCCCGGCATCACGATGTCCAGGAGGATGAGGTCAGGACAATCCGTTCGGGCAATCTCCAGGGCCTCATCACCATTGGTCGCTACAAGGACGTCGTAGTCGTTGCCCAATGTAGTGACCAGGATATCGAGATGACTCTCCACGTCGTCAACGACGAGGATTCGCGATTGGCTCAGATCAAAAGACATCACGGTTGCTCCTTGGATTTTTCGTCATCGACGATGATGGCCAGTTTGAGGAATCGGGCGGCTGGGACCAACTGAGCGCGTTGCAGCGCTGCAACGTTGACCTCGAACCGAATACGCCCCTCTCGGGTGACGAAGTTGATCCCCGCCCCGTTGCCGGCACAACCTGGGCAATGGGTGACAATCAGTGTCGGGGCATCTCCCAGACTATCTGTGACTTGTGCGAGTTGTTCGCTCCAATGCCCCGACAACACCAGAATGTCGCACGGAGTGAGGTCTGCAAGCTTCTCGACATGGGCAAACACGATGGGTTTTTGAGCTACCGTCTTGCGCCCCGCAATCTCTTCCAAAGGCCCAGCCAGCAAGCTATCTCCCAAAACAGTGATCTTGAACTCGCCGGTTCCCGCCTCTTCGGGCCACTGAATGTAACTGATGAACTTGTAAATGAACGCAGCCATGACCTTGGCAGGCATCGGCGCGTCCTTCTCCACAGCAAAACCCGTGGGCACGAACGACCCCAAGAGGATCGCCGCCAAGAGGAGGGTGCCCACTGCAGAGCGAAGGCGGCGTATGGTGAATGGAGACGTCATCAGAAGCGGTATCCTCCCTTCACCATGAACGTACGTTGCGGTTGCCTGTATCGAGCCGTGGTCTGGTTCGACGGGTGGAAGTACTCGGCATCCAGCGCATTTTGTACCATGAACTGCAAGTCGAAGCCGCCAAAATCGATGAAGGAGAGGGTCGAATTCAAGATGAAGGCGTCATCCAGGAGGGTTCGCCCCGAGGAGTCGATTGGAAATTGGGTCTCGCGCGCCCCTTGGTAGGAGCACCGCACATCCAGCCGGATCTGTCTTGTGAAGTCGAGGGCGATTCCGATGTTCGCCATGTGATCGGCGATTTCCGGAACGGGGTTCCCCTCTTCGTCTCGAGAATGGGTGTAGGTGTAGTTGGCGAAGGTTCGGGTTCTCCAGATGTACACATCGATTTCTGCTTCCAACCCCCAAACATCCACCCTTCCCCGGTTGACCCAGCGCCACTTGTTGGCCGCGAGATTGTCCCGTGACAGCACGTCAAACAGGACGTTTCGATACCCGGTCACTGCAAGGCGGACCTTCTCCATGAGGGTGTATGATGCTCCCAACTCTGCCGAACGAATTCGCTCGGGAACAAGCCCCGAATTGCCTTCTCCATCGGTGTAGTCCCAAGGCTTGGGAGCCCGAAAACCTTCGCCGTACGAGAACCGCGCTCGAAAGCTCCCGCGGTGGAACATGAGTCCTGCTCGAGGGGTCGCTACGTGCTCATACAGGGTGCTGTAGTCGTACCGGGCACCGGCATCCAACTGGAGCATTCCCCACAGCTCGTAGCGAGCCTGAAGGTAGCTGCTGACAAGGAAGTTGTCGCTGAACGCCGGTGCGTCGGGGTGGGGCGGGGCCAATTCGGGGGAATCGCTCTGCGAGGTGCCGTATCCGTCGGCCAGCCGCTCCCAATCGGTGACCACTCCGGCGGTCAGAGAAAGATCGGTCAGAGGGCTCCAAACCAGCATGGTCTCTTGACCCAGCAGGTGGTTTGGCCTGTAAAATCCGAATTGGCCGGCGGTGGTGACTTCCCGAACCGAGTCGTCGGCAACCGTGGCGTTCCTGTACATCGCCTTGACGATCAGTTCAAACCCTGGGGAGAGCTTCCATTCGTAGCGAGCGTGGGCATTGAAGAAGTGGATGTTCCAGTAGGTGTCGTGGTCCAGATACTCGGTCCCCACCGCGGTGTGATAGGTAGCGCTCGATGCGGCGCGATTCAGGTAGTTGATTCCAATCGTCAGGTTCCTCCAGACGAACTTCCCGTCCATGGACAAGTCCGTTTCAAAGGTCTCCAGGTCAGCAGTCCAGTAGTCTCCTCCTCTGCTTCCCGTAAGGTCCGCTCTGTCCGATGTCTTGTACATGGCCGCGAGCCGGAAGCCTCGTCGCTTCTCAGGCTCCCAATAGCTGTACCCCATGTCGGCGGAGACTGCCCCAAAGGATCCGTAGAGCCCCTGGATTCGCAGACCTGGGTCATCCCACGGATCTTTGGTGACGATGTTGATGACACCAGACACCGCGTTGGTGCCGTAAAGGGCGGAATCGGGACCGTAGACCACTTCAACTCGCTTGGTGTTGGACAGATTGTACTGGCCACCGCCGTAAAACCCCCCGGAGTTCAACTCGTTGATTTGGACACCATCAATCAACAGCAAAGTCAGGTTGTTCTGGTTGGGGATTCCACGAAAGAACGCATAGCTGTTGAGGCCGATGGGGTCTCGCCTTTGGATCCCCGGAAGGTCCGCCAGTGCGTCGTCCAGCCGGAAATAGCCCCGGTCGCGAATTTGAGAAGCGCTGATGACTCGCACTGTAGAGAGGGTCTCCCACAGCATCTCTTTCCTCTTTGAGGCGGTGGTGACTTCAATCTCCATGAGCTCGTTCAGGTCCATCTCAAGGAGGTCATCCAGCTCCTTCTCCTCCGCCAACGAGGGCGCCCATGGGGGGGCGTAGACCACACCAAGAACGAGGAGAAGAAGGACCACGCTGAGTCGGACACGAGGAGTCATGGCACACCTCCCTTGGAATCCTCGGCAGTTGGGAGAGAAGCGGCCAGGTCGGCGTCTGCGTATGTCGTCGCAATCTTGCGGATTTCCTCGCTGCAGTTGAGGAAAGCGAGGACGATTTCCGGGTCGAACTGGGTGCCACTTCCGGCCTTGATGATGCCAGCGGCCTCATCGTGCGTCATGGCGGACTTGTAAACCCGGTCGGACACCAGCGCATCATACACATCCGCCACCGCCATGATCCGCCCGGCAAGGGGAATCTTCGAGTCTCGAAGCCCCTCCGGGTATCCCTTTCCGTCAAACCGCTCGTGATGAGAGTAAATGATTTCACGGGCAACGGTGAGGAAGGGACTTGTACCCATTCTCGCCTCGGGGACGAGGAACGCGTCCCGCCCCAACACTGTGTGGAGCTTCATCTTCTCGAATTCCGCGGGTGTGAGTGCAGACGGCTTCAGGAGGATCGTGTCGGGAACCCCGACTTTGCCGATGTCGTGCAGGGGAGCGGACTTGTAAAGCAGCTCCATGTATTCCGTGCTCAGCAATTCTGGACAGTTCGGACTGCCACGCAGCTCCAAAGCGAGGAGTTGAACGTACTTCTGGGTCCGGAAGACGTGGGCGCCGGTTTCGGGGCTTCGATGTTCCACCATGGTTGCCAGGGCATGGAACGTCACGTCTCTAGTCAAGGCGATTTCCCGTGTTCGCTCCTGAACCTTCAGCTCCAGCGTTTCGTTCTGGCGCCGAAGCTGCTCGGTGGCGCGTTCCAGGGCCAGATGCGTCTTGACCCGAGCTTTCAACTCGGCATTGTTGAACGGCTTGGTGATATAGTCCACGGCTCCCAACTCGAACCCTCTGGTCTTGGAGTCGGCCTCGTCCACGGAGGTGAGGAAAATCACCGGAATCTTGCTGGTTCTCGCATCGTCCTTCAGTCGTCGGCAGACCTCGTAGCCATCCATTCCCGGCATCATGATGTCGAGGAGAATAAGGTCCGGTGGTCGCAGCGTCGCTTCATCAATGGCTGTGGGACCGTCGAGGGCTACCGAGACATCGTAGTCCTCCCCGAGAACCCCCACCAGACAAGCGATGTTGCTGTCTGCATCGTCCACAACGAGTACGGTGTCCTGTTTCTGTTCCATCACTCGCTTGCTCCCTTCTTCAGGCGGTCCACGATATCCTCAATTCTTCCCTCCGCTTCTTGATAGCGGAAGCGGCGCACAGCCTCCAGAGTCTCTTGAATGGCACCCGCCAACTCTGGTGGGGAGTGAGTCCGAGCCAGTTGATCCACGGATTGTGAGCACCGCTTCGGGCGTCGGCTCTTGACCGCCGTAAGCAATTTGTCCAACAGTTCGAGCAAAGGAACCGGAGGAACCTCTTCTTGCTGAGGAGCCGCAGCAGTCCCCTCTGAGTCAGGTAGCGCGTTCAGGGTTGAAATCATGTCTACAAGCTCTCCTTCAAACCCGTCCACCAGGACTGGGACGTCCTCTCCACCCTCTCGAAGGGCCTGTTCCAGCATGGAAGCTGCTCGTGCGAGCCGGATTGCGCCGAGATTTCCCGCGACTCCCTTGAGGGTGTGAGCTTCGAATATCGCCTCTTCGCGGCAACCGCTCGCAAGGGCCCGGCGAACTACCGTCACTTGGCCGCTGTACTGATCTCGGAATTGGACCAGCAACCGCAAAAGCAACCCGACGTTGCCTCCCAACCGACTCAAAGCGTCCTCCCCTTCGATTCCATCCAGAGACGAGAGCCATTCCGCTTGCTGGGGTAGCTTGGGGACGACGACCGGCTTTGTTTGTGCCGCTTTGGCCGGCAGCAATTCACCCAGAGTTCCAAAAAGCTCCGACGGATTCACCGGCTTGTTGATGTGTCCGTTCATGCCCGCTTCCAAGCTGCGTCTCCGGTCTTGAACCAGGGCGTGAGCAGTCATGGCGACGATGGGAAGGCTTGCGAAGTATGGATCGCCGCTGGACCCTTCGGCCAACTTTCGAATGTGCCGGGTGGCGTCGAATCCATCCATCACAGGCATTTGAATGTCCATGAGCACGGCGTCATATCGCACCGACTGGACCATCTCCAAAGCCCGCTGCCCGTTCTCGGCAACGTCAACCTTCATCCCCTGCGACTCAAGGATTCCACAGGCCACCTGCTGGTTGAGTCGATTGTCTTCGACCAGCAGGAGACGAATACCGGAGATGTTCGCCGGGACGGTGTCGCCGATGCGAGGACTCCGGACGATCGTCTGAAAGCTCGGTCCCTCCTTTCCCAGAACCGCCGCTATGGTTCGCCTGAGAAGGCCGGGACTCACCGGCTTCACGAGGAACCCGTCCAGGCCGGCCCTCTCCGCCTCGGCCAGAACGTCCTGGTGGGGATGAGCCGTCACAAGAATCACTTTGGGTGCCGATACCCCCGGACGGGCGTCCCTGGTTTGCTTGTAGGTCGATAGACCATCCATGCCGGGCATCTTCCAGTCCATCAACACCACACGGAAGGGGGCGTCGTCCTCTGCGCTCCTCACCTTCAAGATGGCCTCCTCCCCAGAAGCCGCAGACTCCGGCTCAAGCCCGAATCCCACCAACTGACGCACCATCAGCTCTCGAGCGACGTCACTGTCATCCACGACCAACGCTCGCACACCCGCCAGGTCAACACCTGAGGCCAACCGCGAAGCTGCTGCCGACATCGGCCCGACACCCACATTGACCTTCGCCAGGAACGTGCTTCCAATTCCGGGGGTAGTCTCAACCGAGATTTCTCCCCCCATCTTCTCGACAAGCTGCTTGGTGATCGTCAGTCCCAGACCCGTGCCGCCGTAACGGCGAGTGGTGGAATTGTCCGCCTGCTGGAAGGAATCAAAAAGCTCTTCGACTTTGGAGGGCTCGATGCCGATTCCTGTGTCCTTCACCGAGATGTTCAGCCACACTCGCTTCGGGCTTATTGAAACCGACGTGATCTTCACGACGATTTCTCCCTTGTCTGTATACTTGATGGCGTTGGTCGTCAGGTTCATCAGCACCTGACCCAACCGCAGCGGGTCCCCTTTGAGCACCGGGTTGACCTCCGGTGCCACAAAGAACAACAACTCCAACCCCTTCTCCTGAGCCCGCACAGCAAGCACATCGGACAGATCCTCCAGGAGGTCGTCGAGGTCGAAGTCGACCTCCTCCAGCTCCAGTCGACCCGCCTCAATCTTGGACAAGTCGAGGATGTCGTCGATGATTCGAAGCAAAGACCGGGCCGCAGAGTAGCTCTTGTTCAAGTAGTCTCGTTGCCGCCAGGACAAGTCTTCCTGGAGACACAGTCGAGTCAGCCCCATCACCGCGTTCATCGGAGTTCGAATCTCGTGAGACATGTTGGCGAGAAACTCGCTCTTGTACCGACTGGCATCCTCCGCCTGCTCCTTGGAAGCCAACGCCGTCTGCAATCTCGTGAGCATTG
>CALFHQ010000601.1 GCA_937876385.1 uncultured Pseudomonadota bacterium | reverse complement strand
CCCGGCGTTGCTCGAATTCGCCGGTTTGAACCTCATCCGAACCAGCGTCTTCCCAGTGCCGGCGCGGGGGACCCAGCGAGTGGAGCTTCGCTACGACCTCGTCTTGTCAACCACCGGCGATCGCGTTGACTACGTTCTGCCTCGTTCTGAATCCCTGGACTACAATGTCCCATGGGACATCACCGTGGATATTCAAACCAAACGGCGCCTCGGGACGGTCTACTCTCCCACCCATGAGTTGGATGTCAAGACACACGAGACCAACCGCTTCAAGGCCGACGTGACACGGAAACAACTGGACCAACCGGGGCCGTTTCGGTTGTCCTGGATGGTTGGAACCAGCGGTGTCTCCGGAACCCTCTTTGCCTACCCGGAGTCGGGAACAAATGGAGGCTACTTTCTCTTTCTGGCCGGAACACCACGGCGGGGTCCAGAGGACAAGTCGAAGCGGATCTCCAGGGACGTAGTGCTGGTACTGGACCGAAGCGGGAGTATGTCGGGTGATAAGATTGTCCAGGTGAAGCGGGCAGTTGAACAGGTGTTGGCAGGATTGCGTCCCGGGGAGACCTTCAACATCATCACTTACAACCAGTGGGTCGACGTCTTCTCGGAGAAGCCGGTAGAAAAGAACGACAAGACGGTTGCCCAAGCATTGGCCTGGGTGGACGAGGCGAGGCCGCTCGGGGGGACCAACATTCATGGTGCGTTGACCAGTGCGTTGGCCATGGAGTCGCCCAAAGGAAGTCTCCCGCTGGTGCTCTTCTTGACGGATGGACTACCCACCGTCGGGATCACCGCGGAATCAAAGATTCGTGAGTTGGGCGTGACTTCAAACCCCAGCCACAAGCGAATTTTTACCTTTGGAGTGGGGGTTGACGTCAACACGCCACTACTGGAAGCGCTGGCCAGAGAGTCTCGAGCTCGACCCACCTTCGTGCTTCCACAAGAGGATGTGGAATTGGCCGTCGCTCGGGTCTTTGCCGGACTCGACGGCCCGGTGCTGGCGTCGCCGGTGGTTTCCGTGGAGGACGCTTCGGGGCATCCGGTTCCGCACCGGCTGCGTGAAGTGCTCCCTCGAGAGCTACCGGACCTTTTCAGCGATGATCAGGTGGTGGTGCTGGGTCGCTACGTCGGAGACGCCCCGGTGACCTTCGTACTGAACGGTACTGACGGGGAAGAAAACCGACGGTTCAAGTTCTCCTTCGATTTCTCCACGGCATCTCTCGGCAACACCTTCGTCCCCCGACTGTGGGCCATTCGGCAGATTGCACACCTCATCGATGCCATTCGTCGGTCCGGGGCGGACGTGCGATACAGCGCCGATTTGGAGAAGATCAGAAACGACCCACGCTTCAAGGAACTGGTGGAAGAGGTCGTTCGCCTCTCTCAGGAGTTCGGAGTCCTCACGGAGTACACGGCTTTCCTGGCTACCGACGGCACCGTGGACACTCCTCCCAGGGAAGTGCAACGTCAAACTCGAAAGAACTTCGTGAATCGAGCGGTGAGCGTTCGGTCCGGAATGGGGTCCGTGAACCAGTCGGTGAACCTGCAAAAGGACGCTACCCGAAAGACGTTGAACCCTCGCAATGCGCACTATGACTCGAACATGGAGAGTGTCTCCGTGGCCAATGTGCAGCAGGTTGCCAATCGAGCCTTCTACCGAACCCAGAAAGGGTGGGTGGACGGCCGAATTCTGGCCCGTGAGCAGAGCGTCCAGCCCGTGCGCAAGGTGGTTTACGGCAGCGCTGAGTTCTTGAAGTTGTTGTGGACATTGGCTTCCAGAGGGCAGGCCGGATGGCTCTCCCTGGGGGCAGACACAATTTTGGAAATCGGGGGAGAGGTGATTCAGGTCACGGCTCCCAACAACAATCGTTGACCGGGGCTTCGTTTGCCCCTCAGGAGGAATCCCATGAGAAAGAGATTTGCGATGCTTCTGGCTCTCGTTGCCATCACGGCCAGCTCGACGGTGTGGGCCGATCAGGCCCGGGTGAAGCCGGAGGATGGACCCCGAGTGCAGATTGCCATCTTGTTGGACACGAGCAACAGCATGGATGGTCTCATCAACCAGGCCAAGGAACAGTTGTGGAAGATTGTCAACGAGTTCACCCTCGCCAAACAGAAGGGGAAACGACCGATTATCGAGGTGGCACTGTACGAATACGGGAACGACAGTCTTCCCGCTGCCGAGGGTCACATTCGACTGGTACTACCTCTCACCAACGACCTCGACAAGGTGTCTGAGAAGCTCTTCGAGTTGAGAACCAACGGCGGGTCGGAGTATTGCGGTCAAGTCATTGGGCACGCTGTGAAGAATCTGACCTGGTCCAAGCGAAAGAACGACTTGAAGGTCATCTTGATTGCTGGAAACGAGCCCTTCTCGCAGGGAACCGTGGACTATCGAAAGACGTGCAAGGAAGCGGCCACCCAGGGCATCATTGTGAATACGATCCATTGCGGAGATCGGGCGGTGGGGATTGAGCAGGAGTGGGAGAAGGGAGCGCTTCTTGCTGATGGAAGCTACTCCAACATCGACCAGAACAAGGCCATTGACCACATTGTGGCACCTCAGGACGACGACATCGCTCGCCTCGGCGTGGAGATGAATGCCACCTACCTTCCCTTCGGAAGCGGTGGGGGCACGGGAGCTGCCAGGCAGGCGGCGCAGGATTCCAACGCCTCGACGATGTCCAAGGCGAGCCTGGTCAATCGTTCCATCTACAAGTCTCGAAAGAACTACTCGAACTCCGGATGGGATCTCGTGGATGCAGTGGAAGAGAATCGGTTGGACCTGGCGAAGGCCAAGGCAGAGGAGCTTCCAAAAGAGATGCAGAAGATGTCGGTGACCGAGAGAAAAGAGTTCGTCAAGGCGAAGAAGGCCGAGCGAGAGAAGATCCGCAAGAAGATCGCCCAACTGAACAAGGAGCGTCAGGAGTACATAGACAAGGCGCGCAAAGAGAAGGCAAAAAAGAGTGGAGCAGAGACCTTCGATTCCGCTATCCTCAAGTCCATGAGGAAGCAGGCCGAATCCAACAACTTCAGCTTCGAGGACTAATGAACAGCCTAACGGTTCTCGTGGTAGAGGACGACGACGCCATCCGCCGCGGCGTCGTCGATGCCCTCCGATTTCAGGGATTCACGACCAGAGAAGCCAGGGATGGTACCGAGGGGCTCCATCGAGCACTGACGGTTCGATGGGACCTCCTCCTCCTGGACCTCGTGTTGCCGGGAATGGATGGGTTGGAGATCTTGAAGGAGGTTCGCAAGGCCCTCCCAACGTCTCCAGTGATTGTCTTGACCGCACGAGGAAGCGAAGATGATCGGGTAAGAGGGCTGAAACTTGGGGCCGACGACTACGTGGTCAAGCCGTTCAGCGTAAAGGAGTTGTTGGCCCGAGTGGAGGCGGTGTTGCGCCGTACACCCGGGAGACCGCTGGACGTCGACGAGATCCAATTGGGAGACGTTCTGGTGCGATTTGCTATGTCAGAGGTGGAGTTTGCGGACGGAACCCGAAAGGGGCTCACCAACCGAGAGACGACGTTGTTGCGCTATCTCGTCACCAATCCCAATCGAGTGATCACCCGGGAAGAGTTGATCTCCAGAGTGTGGGGCCTTAGTCCCAGAGGGCTTGAAACCCGGGCCGTGGACATGCACGTGGCCAGGCTCCGCTCCAAGCTGAGACTCGATGGCGACAGCGAGCCAACCCTGGAGACCGTCCGGGGGAAGGGGTACGCTTTCCGAACGATTCCCAAAAAGGGGCAGTGAGTAACCGATAACCAGCGGGAGCATCGCAAATGCAACGAAGGGGCCGATGGATCTGGTGGCTCTTTGCCTTCACCGTGGGGACCATCTTCGTGGTGATGGGGTGGGTGACCCGAGCGTCCTTGGAGCTGGAGTCACAGCGAGAGAAAGTGCAGAGGGAGGCCTCGCATGAGGAAACCGTGCGTCTCGCCCTCTGGCGTATGGATGCAGTGCTGGCCCCCACAATCGCTCGAGAGACGGCTCGCCCATACTTTGAATACAGCAGTTTCTATCCGGCCAACAGAGCATACACGAGGATGTTCTCCTCCCTGGAACCAGGAGAAATTCTCCTGCCGTCCCCTCTTCTGGCAGCACCCGCCGGCATCGTGAAGTTCCACTTTCAAGTGGGGCCCGATGGAGTGGTGTCATCTCCCCAGGTTCCCAAAGGCAACATGAGGGACTTGGCTGAATCAGGGTATGTGGAGCCTGCGGAGTTGATGCGAGTCGCTGCCAGATTCGCCGAGTTTTCGAGTCGGCAGACTGCTGAGACGCTGGTATCTTCCGCACCACCGGTGGAGGAGACCCCGGCGCCAATGCCCATCCGAGCGACGACTCCAAAACAAGATGAGGCCCTGGCCAACGCCGCTCTCGAACCCACAATGAATCTGGACAACTCATTTCCGGCACAACAGCGACTGGAGAAAGCCAACTCAGTGGAATACGAGTCTCGAAACGCACTGGTGAACCAGGCGGCCCAGGCAGCATCGTCCCTTAGCAACGTCCGGCGAAAGGTGATTCCTGGGAAGTTTCCTTCCAAGCGGGCTACGAAGAAGGCACGGGCTGAAGAAAGGGAGCCACTTCCCGAACGCCTCGACAGCCTGCGGCAAGGGGTGATGCGGGCGGTGTGGCTGGGAGAGGATCTGGTCTTGCTGCGCACGGTGCAAACCGGAGAGGATCGTTTTGTCCAGGGGTGCGTCCTGGATTGGAGTCGATTGCAGCGGGAACTTCTGGTGCTCGTCGAGGACCTCTTGCCCAATGCAGGGCTCAAGGCTCGCGGACAGGGTGGGGGAGACCAGGGACGTCAGCTTGCTTCTCTGCCCGTGGACCTTTCCCCGGGGCCCATGGAACCCTCCGAGTCACTGCCAATGGGGGGGCTGCACCTGTCTCTGGTGCTGGCATGGGTGTCTCTGTTTCTGGGAATGGGGCTGGTTGCCTGGGTTATCCACGCTTCAATGCAGTTGAGTGAGCGGCGGGGAGCCTTTGTTTCCGCGGTGACCCACGAACTCAGAACTCCCCTTAGTACATTCCGCATGTACACAGAGATGCTGGAAGCGGGGATGGTGACCGACCCCGCAAAGCAGAGGGAGTACTACCACACGTTGGGCCGAGAGGCGGAGCGGCTGGACCACCTCGTTCAGAATGTTCTGGCCTTTTCACGACTGGAGAAGCGGGGACTGTCACAGTTTCAGGAGATGGACCTCCCCTCTCTTCTCGAGCGCTGCCTGGCGCGTCCCAGAGAGAGAGCTCTGGAAGGCTCACTGGTATGGAAGTTCGACACTCCAAGCCCCGATTTGGAGTTGGCCGTGCTGAAAACAGACCCCGAGGCCGTGGAACGGATCTTGTTCAATCTCGTGGACAACGCCGCGAAATATGC
>CALFHQ010000600.1 GCA_937876385.1 uncultured Pseudomonadota bacterium | reverse complement strand
ACCATTTCCATCGCGCAACTTCGTTCCACTCAAGCGGGAGTCCACCATGAAAAGAACCGTCCTGTCCCTTCTCATCTTCGCACTCTTCATCGCCGGCCAATCCAACGCCTTTGCTCAGAAGACAACTCGTCGAGCAGAACAGAAGAAGGCGTCGAATACCCTCTCAATTCAAGTCATGAAGGGGGGTGAAGTGGTCCATTTCAAGGGAAACTCCGCACTGTACGACGGTGGAACAGTGACCCTGGGAGCGACCAGAAAAGGAACCATCAAAGGAGAGAATGCCCCCGTCATGGTCATCCAATTCTCCTACGAAGGACTCGGGGGTGGAAACAACCACGGTGACATCCTATCGGTGTACCGAGTGTCCGGCACCAAGACCCATCTCATCGCATCGAAGACCTTTGACGCAAGTCTTCAGGAACCCGGAATAGACTCAATTCACATCGCCGGCGGCGCCATCGTGATAGCCGGGTCCGCGTACGGGAACGACGATGCCTCCTGCTGCCCAACCCGCCACCATGTCACCGTTTACGCTGTGTACCAGGGCAAGTTCAAGCCGGTGGCCCAGCCGATTGTGTGGTAAGAGTGGCAAGATGACGCACTCAGCGAGTTGATGGTTTCGGTTTGAATTCTTCCTTGTCCAGGGGAGAAGGGATGGAATATCAATCGAGAGTAGGCGAGGCTTCGTTCACGATGAGTTCGGGGAGGTTGTCGGCGGGGCCTTCGTCGATGATATTGACCGGCGTCTCCGGGCCAAACTCCACCCAGTCCACCACATCGCCATCCAGATTCACGGCCTGGATTCGCACAGAGTCACAGCCAACATCGACTTCCAGGTGGTTGTGGCCCTGATACACCACCGTGGTTCCTTCATGGTCTAAACACCATTCATCCAGGTGCCCTCCGGCACCGCCGGTGATGAAGTGAATCAACCCGTCGTAGTAGCCCCGCTCGTAGTCGTGGGTGTGTCCCGAGAAGAATCCATGGAACCCATGCTCCGCCAACAACGGAATAAGCCAATCCTGCATGCACTTGTTTCCACTGAAGGTACACTCTCCGGGGGACCAGCTCTCTGTCCAAGCCGGCGTGTGGGAGTAGGCAAAACGCCACTTCGCATTCTTGGCCTCGGGACTCTCCAACACCTCTTTGATCCACTCGGATTCGGGTGTATCAACGTCTCCTAGAGGGCACAGCAACGTCATCGAATCCAAGCACAAGAAGAACACCGACCCATACGTGAAGGCATAGTAGGCTTCATGCTCCGGGTCATCGCTGGGATTGGGGTAGGAATACAAATCGAAGTAATCCTGGGAGCGGGACTCGTGGTTGCCCATGGTGGCATAGAAGCTTGCTTGATGGAACAGCGAGCGAGCCGGTCCAAAAAGCTGCTCCTTCCACAACGCCGCCATATTCCCTTCCTGCACATGGTCCCCAACCCCCAAAACGAGGTAGGGACCAAACTCCAATATCTGCGCTACGACCTTGATAAGGACGTTGGGGCCGTTCTGGTTGTCCCCGAACACCGCAAAGCGGAAGGGACGGTCCTCTTTCATGGAACTGTGGAAGGTGTGTACAGCGCTGGTTCGCCCTCCGGATTCGACCTGATAATCATAGTCTGTGTTGGGCTCGAGGGATTCCAGCGTCACCTCGTGCACAAGCGTCGGTATCGTCTCTTCCACCACCAAATCGAGGTTTTCTCCGGACGGGCCGAAGGACACTTTCCCGGCTTCCGGCTCCAGAGTCCGCCACATCACCACGATGGTCTCCGGGGTCGCTTGCATCAGGTAGGGACCCAAATCAAAGGTCTCGTCGGCTTCCGCACTGAGGGTTCTTCCGGTGGGCACTCCGCTACACTCGTAGGGGGCCTCCGTGTCAACCTCCAGCGCAGCGTCATCCGGTGTTGCCTGGTCCAATGACGTGTCTACAGTGGTGGTATCCGCTGACAAGTCGGTGGCGCTTGAATCTGCTACCCCGTCGTCTTTTACGGAGGTGTCCCCTGGACCCGAATCAGAGGATGAACAACCAAACAGCAGCACAACAAGAAGAGCCAATGTCCAACGCAGACTCATGGAACCTCCAGGATGGGAAGTCGGCGGAGCAGCCGCCGAAACACGGCATGAATCCTAACCACTGGAGCCTTGGGGTGCAAGGCCCCTTTGACCTGTATCGTCGGCCAGCCTATGATGGTCAACCGACAACACGTTGAACAGAGAGGTGACTCAATGGCTGATGTCTCCGATGCGAAGCTCTCGATGATTCTGCTGGCAGTGAACGACGTGAGCCGTTCCGCCGCTTTCTACGAAGCAGCTTTTGGCTGGAAACGGAGGACGGATGTGCCTGTCCTCGTGGAATTCGATTTGGCGGACGGGGGAGCGCTGGCGGTATACCAACGCGACGGCTTCAGCAAGAACACGGGTCGGATTCCAACCCAGGCAGCGGCACACTCCACCAGTGCAACGGAACTGTACTTCCATGTGGAAGACTTGGACCAAAGCATCGAGCGATTGCGAAAGGCTGGAGCCCGGGTCCTGGTGGAGAAGTGTCCCAGACCGTGGGGGGACGAAGCCGCGTACTTCGCCGACCCCGATGGAAACGTGGTGGTCGTTGCTCGCCCCCTGACTGGCGAAATTGAAGACACCCTCCCGCCGGCCATCGTCTTGGAAAGAGAAGTGGAAGTTGGAGCAACGGCAATGCAGGTTTTCGACGCCTTCACCACGCTTGAAGGGGTCAAGAGCTTCCTTGCCCCGGACGCTCGCATGGACCGAACAGTCGGGGGTGCCTACGAGATGTACTTCCTCTTGGAAGCCCCGGAAGGAAGCCGAGGTAGCGAAGGATGCACCTTCCTCCATTTGGATCCACCCGAGCACCTCGCCTTCTCCTGGAATTTCCCTCCCACACTCCCATCCATTCGCAACGAGCACACACGTGTGGACCTTCGTCTGGAAGCTCTCTCGCCCTCGGTCACACGAGTCCATCTGAAGCAGTCCGGCTGGAAATCCGGCGGGGAATGGGAGGAAGGGTTGGCGTATTTTGACCGCGCCTGGGAGTTGGTCTTGAGCAGGCTGGAGCGTCGCTTTAGAGAGGGACCGCTGGGCTGGTCTGCATCGGACTCATGACTTGCGGCGAAGGTCACGATTTCGACCAGAACCGCCGATAAGGCTCAGTAGAATCGGCGGAGGGAGGCGACATGGAAGGGCAACAGATTTCAGGGAAGAGTTTCCGGGGGCAAGACCTGACCGGGGAGGAGTTTCACGAATGCACCTTCTCCAATTGCGACTTTTCAGAGGTGCGATGGGAAGGCTCCCGCTTTGTCGACGTGACCTTCGAAGGGTGCAACCTGTCGGGAATTCGGTTGGCTGGGGCCGGATTCCGAGATGTCCGTTTCGAGACGTGCAAGATCGTGGGAGCCAACTTTGGTGAATTGAACCCCCTCGCCACAGACATGTCGTTCGAAGATTGCCGCTTGGTGTATTGCGTCTTTTCGAATCTGGCTCTGGCCCGACTTCACATGGAAAACTGCGAAGTCACCGGAACCCAGTTCGAGCAGTGCAATTTGTCCAAAGCAACCTTCCGTGGGTCCCGCTTTTCCGAATCCCTCTTCTCCGACTGTTCCCTGAAGCAAGCCGATTTCCGGCGAGCTTCCGGCTACCTCGTGGATCCTCGGCGCAATCAACTCCAAGGGGCCAAATTCGCCTCCCCCGAAGCCCTCGCCCTCCTTCTCCCCTTCGGTATCACACTGGACGAACCCGAGGGACGACGGGGTCGCCAGAAGTAGATTCGCACATCTCTTACTGACCAATCAGCTTCCAATGCCCCGTGGCGCTGAAAGTGCCTCGGGGCGCACGCTGTAGGCCTCCGGTCCGCTGGCACCTTCAGTGCGGCGGCCCCGGGAAACTGAGAAGGTCCTTTGGATGTAAGACCTAACGGGCGTAATCGGGGAGGATCCCCTCGGGGATTCCGTCGTTCTTCTTCGAACGGACCTTCTTCCATCCGTTCGGTTCACGCTCAAATCGCCAGATGGCTCCGTCGTCCGAGTTGTACACCCAGACCCGATCACTCTGGTCCCAACCCCAATAGATCTTCAAGTTGCCAACCATGGTGGAGTCTTCATCCTTGTACACGACCTTCCCTTCCGAATCCGAGATCGTTACTTTCCAGACTTTGGTGCCTTCGTAGTTCGGGTCGGTAGTCTGCTCCTCAATGGGCACGGACAGAAAGTACTTCCCGCTGGGGGATTTCTGAGTTGACGTCGCTTGCTGACTGGTGGCGCCCAGGTCGCACCCTGAAAGTCCGACGGTCACCACGACGACGAGAATCGTTTCGTGAAATCCCATGCTCATATCGTGCTCCTGGTTTCGTCCGGTTCGCAAAACGGTTTGGCTATGCGTCAAATCGTACACCTGCCACTGCCCTCGACCAAGTCACAAGAGTGTAACAAATCACTGAAAAACTTTGCCTTCACGGTGTATGCTTGCAACATACGTGGAGGGCCGGAAAATGCGGATGAAAGACGTCGTTCGGTTGGGTGGGTCCATAATCGCAGCGGTGGCAGTTGCCTTCTGGGGGATCGCCTACAACGACTCCTTGCTCACACTGGTGCTCCCCTGCAACTTCTCCGAGGATCGCCTGAACCTGCTGCCACAAATCACCCTGTTCTGCTACGAAGCTCGGTGGTTCTGGCTGGCCGTCCCCATCGTCCTCGGGGTCACAGGTTTGTGGGCGCTGAAGCGAAATCGACCCACTCTCCTCCAATGGAGCGTCACCCTTTCCTGGCTCCTCTCCATTTTGTGGGTGCTGCTCATCCAGTGGGCCTGGCTCCTGCCCTTGCTCCCCCTTTGTTCTCCCGTTCAGGGGTGAGCCGTTCTTCCGGTGTTCCAGTTCGCTTCCGGGTTCTCCTCTGACTACCAGGGTTCGCAGAAACCCTGAGACACATCTGGGCATTGGATGTCGGGGGTACAGCAGTCCGCCATGCAGGCGAGGCCGTAGACTTCGTCCAGTTTGCACTCGTCTTTGTCGGGTTCGCAGGTGCCGTTGCCGCAGAAGCCGCAGTCGTCGGTGCAGTTCATGGCGCTCTCTTCCCCACCCTTGATTTCGTTGAAGCAGTGGCCGTCGCCGCAGAAACCACAGTCCTCTGGACAGTCCGAGGGGTCGTCCCCTTCCCCATTTTGACAGTCGCCATCTCCGCAGTAGCAGTCTTTGCTGCACGAATCGATGGTCTCGTCCATCTCGGGCTCACACTTGCCGTTTCCACAGTGGCAGTCCTCGTGGCAGTTGTCGTCGTCCTCGTACTCCTGGCAATACCCGTTGCCGCAGGTGCAGTCAGACGAACAGTCCTCCTTCTCCCCATACTCCTCCTGGCACACGTGGTCTCCGCAGTGGCAGTCTTCCACACAGTCGTCGGCAGTCTCTGGTCCTGTGCAGAAACCATCACCACACACATCGCCGCAGTCTTCCGGGCAGTTGTACAGGTGCTCTTCGGGGGTGTTGCATTTCCCATTTCCGCACTCGTACTCGCAGTCTTCCGGGCAGCTCCAGTCGTCCTCGGCCGGAGAGTCGCAGTAGCCGTCGCCGCACACCGGGTCGACTTTGAATTGGAAGCTGGCCTGGTCGTGTTCTCCCAGGCTGTCTTCGATGTAGACTCGCAGTTTGTAGGTTCCCGAATGGCTCAACTCGCTATCCAGCGGGAACCCCCGAGGCAAGTCGATGAGTTTCAGGTTGTCCCGGAACTCGCCTCCCTTCAAGTCCACCTTCTGAGGGGTGCCTCTGTACTTCAAGCCATCGGTGTCGTCCAGAAGCTCCCAACCCACCGTGTAGCTGCGGGTTCCACCCCCTTCCGGGGATTGGGGATCGAGGTAGTTGACCACCGCTGCAGTGACAAAGAGACGATGTTCCAGTTCCACGCTGGATGGCAAAGAAGTTGCCGGATCGACCATCCCCCACTGTTTGAGGGCTTTCGAGTACCAGGTGAAGACGCGCACCGAGCTGGTGTCGAAGTTGCCGTTCTTCTTGAGCTTCATGAGGTCCACGCCTTCGTTGTGGGCGCCGGCAAAGGGGAACCAGATGGACGCTTCCAACTCGGTGGAGACTGCGGGTTCATCCTTCAAGGCGAGGGTCGCTGCCTGGTCGAAACCGGTGGTCTTGAATCGTGCAGCGACCTGCTCCCAGGTCATGCGTATGTAGGGC
>CALFHQ010000599.1 GCA_937876385.1 uncultured Pseudomonadota bacterium | reverse complement strand
CAACAGTACCGAGAACCAGTGGGCCTGTGTTCACCCCAACTCCCATTTCCAGCACCGGCCCCCCATTGGCGACCGAATCCTGGTTGAACAACTCCAACGAGCGGCGCATCTTGATTCCCGCTTCCACAGCCTGGGACGCCGGGAGCCCGAAGAGGGCCATGATTTCGTCACCGGTGAAGGAGTCGATGAACCCGCCGGAATCCACAATGGGTACCTCAAGAGCGCTGAAGTAGCGATTGAGCAATGCAATCACTCGGGGCGGCCCCAACCGCTCTGACAGCGGCGTGAAGCCACGAAGGTCGGAGAAGAGCACGGACATCTCACGGGCGACGTGTTCACCCAGGCCGACGGCTGCGATATCGTCGTGTCCCAATGCTTTGAGGAACTGTCTCGGCACAAAACGCTGCTGCGCCTGGATGAGGCGAGCCTGGGCAGAGTAGAGGCGGGCATTCTCCATGGAAATCGATGCCTGGGCTGCGAGCAGCTTGATGACCTCTACCCGGTCCTGAGTGAACGCCCCTGTGATGAGGTTGTTCTCAATGTAAACAGCGGCCTTCCATTGTCCGTGCCTGGGAAGTGGGATGCACATCACCGACTTTGGCTGGCATCGGACGATGTAGGGATCGGCGGCGTAACGGCTGGATTTTGTGGCGTCGTTGAGCACCACCGGATTGCCGGTGCGAAGGGCGTTGTTCAGCACGGTCCCTGGAAGATCATTGGCGCCCTCTTCTGGGGTCTGCGCCGGGCAATCGACTTGGTCTTCTCCCACTATGCACCGGGCCTGAATGGAAAACTGGTCGTCCTCGCACTCCACAAGATAGCCCTTCTGCCCCCCCGCATTCTCCAGGAGAATCTGCAAAGTGGTTCTCCACAGGTTCTCCAGAACCAGTTCTCCGGAGATGGATTGGGAAGCCTTGAGGACGGAGCTCATGTCCAGGCTATCGGAGTCAATGGACTTCGATTGGGTAACTTCCAGGGCCCATTCCGCAGTTTCAGCGGGGACAGAGGTGCTGCTCTTTCTCAGGTACGGATGGACCAACTCCATCTGCTGCACTTTTCTGTGCGCCCCCCAGCGGTAGTACAGGTATAGCGCCGCCTGGAGATACCCCTGCGCTGCCGTAAAAAGACCTGCGCCAATGAGACATTTGGCGGCCCATTCGTTGGCCATCGCTTCGTCACGCCGGAAGTCGTTGGTTTTTGCCCCGGCGATGGCCAGGTCGAAGAGTCGCAAAGCATCCGACAAGCGGCCTTCGATGTTGGCCAACTCCGCTTCCATGAACAGGCGAAGATGGTCGAAGTTTTCGGCACAAAGTTCAGCCCATTGTGACATCTTCCGATGCCCTTCGTGGAGGCGCTTGAGGGTGTCCTTCTGTTCCTCCGGACTCTCCTCCCGATAGAGCGCAGCCCGGGCGAGAAATGCTGAGATGTTGAATCGCACCAATTGGGGCAACGACATCACCGAAGCGATCATCTGTTCTTGAGCAAGGACGAACGGGAGGGCCCCTTTGGCATCGTTGTAGAGGACGTGAATCTCCGCCTTGTATATCTGATAGTTCGCAATGCCTGTCATGAACCGTCGTTGAAGCATGCCCTCTACGCAAGCGCCTTCGTCAAAGGAATCGTCGGACAGAGAAAACTGATCCCTCGTGAGCCCCTGGAAGTTGAGCTGCATTTGCAAGAACAGGGTCCCTGAATCCAGGGAATCCTGGTACTCACATTCCTTGACGATGGTGAGGTATTTGCGCTGTTCCCGTGAGGCGGTTTCCAAATCGATCTTGGGATCCCAGATGATGCAATCTTGGGCGCTGTATGCCAGGTACAAGAGGTCTCCTGACTGATAGCCTGCTGCGATCCCCTTTCGAAACCATGGGGTCATGGTCGCCCAGTGATTGCTCCAGTGATGGATGAACATCGCATACACATACAAGATGCGAGAACGCAGGGCGATGTCGTCGAAGTGTTCGTTCATCTTGACGGCGAGTTTGCCATACTTGTAACCCCGGGCCGGGTCGTCGAGAACCCCACACAAGAGCATCCCATAGGCGCCGTACGCAAAGGCGGACTCGGGACTGCTGCCGTATCGCAAGGCCAGATTCACGAACTTCAGCACCACATACGGGAAGAGGTTTCCGCTTCCAGACAGGAAGGCTGCCGGAAAAATCTCCATGAGCAGTTGAACCGCTACTTTGGCCCTGGGTTCGGAAATGACCGGGGCATGAATCAGGTCAGCAATAGCACGCCCCTGGAGGTTCTCCTCTACCGCCCTCTTTTCACCCTCGATGTCTTCTGCGTTGGGCTCGTCCTTGAATTCGAAGCCGAGCAGTGAAAGTCCCTGATAGGAAGCGCGAATGGACTCTCTCATCTTTCCAATGGTGGCATACTGTCGAGTCCGAACGGCCAGAGCTTCTGCTTTCGCAAGGGGGGTGCGCGCCCGTTCCAGGAGGGTGTCGGTCCACCCCTCAGCTCCGGCACCATCGCCGGTGAGGTACGAACACTGTTGGACTTCCCATGTGAGTTCCCAGGCGAGTTCGAAGTGTGTATCCCAGAACCCCTCGGGCGCCAATTCGAGACCAATGCGCAGGAACTCCAAAGCCGAGGCATAGGCCGACGAATGTTTGGCCTTCTTGCCTGCCTCCAGGTTTAACCGGGCCAACTCCAGGCGCTCATCCGGGTCGCCAATGAGCAGACGCCCGGCGTTGAGATGGCCCACCACCTCCATGAGGCGCTCGACAAGCTCTTCGGGCGTGCTGTGGCGTTGAATCAGACGGCCCACGGAGAGGTGCACGGTCTGCCGTCGCTCGGGCGCAATGAGCATGTGAGCTGCCTGCTGAATTCGGTCGTGCTGGAACTTGTAAACCGGATTCAGCGATTGCGCGCCCTCCTCGTAGGGAAGGGGCGCTTCGGCGTAGTCGTCAGCATAGTCCAAACCGACGAATTTGTAGCTCTCGGTGAGGGGCACGACGAGGTTGCGTGCCAGGGCTTCCCGCAGCTCTGCACCTGTTTGCTCCATGGAACGCTCGTTGATAATGGAGAGGGTCCTGAGATCAAAGGTAGCCCCAATAATGGCGGCGAGTTGGAGCACCTGCTGCGTGGATATGCGAAGCCGGCGTTGACTTGCTACCAGGAAATCGACGACGTTCTTCCCGTCATCGGCGCGCCGCGCCGCTTCCATGTCCCACTTCCATTCTCCCGTCTCCGGGACAAAGAAGATCGCTCCGTCTTCGTGGAGACTCTTGAGCAGCTCGATGACGAAAAACGGGTTCCCGCTGGCCTTCTTGTAGATGACCTCGCACAAGGGTCTCGAGTGCTCCACGTCGCAGGCAAGGGCGCCTGCGGTGAGACGGGCCACAGCCTCTGGAGCCAGGGGCTGCAACTGCAACTCCTCAACCCCACGGTGCTTCTTGATTTCGTCCAGGGTCTCCTGCAGGGGGTGAGTAGCGTCCACTTCATTGTCTCGGTACGCACCAATCAAGAAGAGATGAGACAGTTCCTTTGATGTGACCAGACGGTGAATGAGGTTCAGCGTCGGAATATCGCTCCATTGCAGGTCATCCATGAAGATGACCAGGGGATGCTCCTGAGAGGCGAAGACCTTGACGAAGTTCGTAAACAGAATCTGAAAACGATTCTGCGCCTCGCTCGGGGGAAGCTCGGGAACCGGGGGCTGCTTGCCGATGATGAGCTCCAGCTCGGGCACAAGCTCCACGATGAGTTGGGCGTTTGGCCCCAGGGCTTCCTTGAGGGAGGCACTCCACCGATTCAGGCGCTCCTTGGACTCTCCTAAGAGTTGCTGCATCAAGTCACGAAAGGCCAGTCCGAATGCGACGTACGCCGAACTCTGTTGGAACTGGTCGAACTTGCCCTGGATGAGGTAGCCCCGCTCGCTGGCGATGGACTTCCCCAGTTCTCCAACCAGCATGGATTTCCCGACTCCGGAGTAGCCGGAGACAAGGCAGAACTCCATTTGCCCCTGGGTGACACCGTCGAAAAGCGCCGACAGTTCAGCCAACTCCTTTTCACGGCCATAGAGGGTCTGGGGAATCTGGAATCGCCTGGAGACATCGGCGCGGCCGGTCTTGAAGGGGGCATCGAGGTCCACCTGTTCCAGGCTCGAACGACTCCGCTCGAGGTCCACGATGAGGCCGTAGGTGGACTGGTATCGATCCTCTGCATTCTTGGCAATCAACTTCCCCACAATCTCCGAAAGAGATTCGGGAACTGCTGGATTCACCTTGTGTGCCAAAGGAGGGGGACGGCTGATGTGGTGGTGAACCCATTCAAGGGGGTCATTGGCTTGAAAAGGCAACTGCCCCGTGAGCAACTCGAAAAAGGAGATTCCCAGTGAGTAATAGTCAGACCGGTAGTCCAGATCCCGGTTCATTCGTCCGGTTTGCTCTGGAGAAATGTAGGGTAGGGACCCTTCCAGGCGATGAGACAAGATCACGTCCTGCCGCTCTCGAGAAAGCTCGGAGGAGAGTCCAAAATCAATGAGGCGCAACTCCCCTGAGTTCGGCTCGATGAGCACATTGGCCGGACCAATGTCTTTGTGAACAACATTCTTCTCATGAAGCTGACCGAGAATCCCCGCAAGCCGAATGGCCAGGGAAAAAAACTGTGCCGGTGGCAACGGCTCACGATTGCGCTGCGCCATGAGCTGTGCCAGGGAGATTCCGAATCGCTCCATCTCGATGGCCAGGTTGCCTGCACCATGGGGGACCAGAGAGTGGGCACGGATTGCCCCGTCGAATTGGAGACGCTGGCAAATCTGGAACTCGCGCCGGATCTCGGCGACATCCTCCGTCAAAGGGTAGGGCGCCACCAGAGTCTTCAAGATCACATCCTCGCTGTCTACGGCGCGTTGAGCGCCGTAGACAATGCGAGAAGTCGACTCGTAGAGAACTTCCTGAAGGGTGAAGCCTGGAATGTACGTTGCCGTCAGTCCAGGCCGGCTCGTATTCATCGATCAGATCCCGAACATGCGCTTGAATGTTCCGTGAAAAAGCTCCTGAGCGTTGTCACGCAAGGGGGAACCATGACCACAAAGGGCATGCTTGAAGGGCACTTCCTTGAGCCGAGCGAAGTCGTTAGCCTGAGGTTCCGCACCCATGACCCACGCAGGTCCCAGGTTCGCAGGGGTGAAGAAACCCATCTCCGTCATGGTGGCAGTGGTCTGCATGTCAAAGAACCGGTCGGGCTCGACCCAGTTTTGCAGTGCATCACACGCGATCATGATCCCTCCTTCCCGGTCCAGGCGAAGGATCGATTCGGGACGCTTGGTCGTCTTGAAAGTAAACAGACTCGCGTTGCCAACAGGCAGCGGACCGTCTTCAGTCAAGACCTTGTTGGCAGCAAGTCCCCCTTCCATCCCCATTCCAGGCAGGGCCCAGAAGGTGGCGTCCTTGTATCGATTCACATAGAAGGGATCGTCAAGGCCGTGCATGTCGCCCAGTCTCACGATGTTTGCTACGGTTCCCAGCGCGTCCAAGGCCGCCAGGCCGTTCTCGTCAAGCCGAACTGTGTTGAACAAAGTGAGCTTTTCCCCCTCCTTCACCACGGTCATGTTGCGGCTGAACTGCCACATGGAACCGAAGAACTCGTTTCGCATGGTTCCAGTCACGAAGAAGACATCCGGAAATACCTCTTCAAGGGTGCCATGGGGCATGGCCTCGTGGAATTCACTCATGGTCGACTCCTCCTGCCTTTGATTTGGACACAGTCGGGGATTCATACATCCCATGTTATTAGGCAATTTGTCTAGCAAACACGATAATGCAGCGTAGAGAGGGCAAATGCAAGCGCCCTCTTGCCTCTTTAGACCAGTATTCTGCTTACCACCTATGCTTTCCTCGTCGCCGGCGAAAATGCTCAGGTGGACACCCGGTTACCATTGGTAATCCATAGAATTTGTGGTGTAGAGTGGAAATGTCCAATGCAACGGTTGATGGAAATGGCGACGTGAAAGCTGCCCGCAAGCATTGCCCTGCAATCGGTGCACTCGAAACGGCTTGAGGAGCTCTTCTTGATCAACTACGCATTTGAGTCTTTCTGCGACGCAAGGTGCTCCACAGCGACAGCGATAGGGCCATCAGCAGCAGGAGTCCACCGGAAAACGGGGTCGTTGGACTGGGGGTGGTACGGCAGCCGCAGCCGCTGCTCTCCAGGGCCTGACGTTCATCGGCACTGAGCAGCACAATGTCCTTGGGTTCGAGGTCTTCTCCGCCGGATCCGACGAACGATTGGGAGTACCATCCCTGGGGTTCCTCGGGGTCGGGAGCCTGATTCCCGTTGGTGTCAATGTAGGCGAGAATTGCCCTCGCCTCACGGTCGGTTTCCTGGAGCAAAACGTAATCCTGAGAGGTCTGCCCCTGCACCCACGAGTAGGACTCCTTGCCGTAGAGATAGTGGGTCAACATCCGGTCCGTCCGATTGGCAGTATTGTCCATGTTCAAGTCGATGACGAGGCGCAGTGTCCCGACTTCGGGGCCTTCGTAGTAAACCGTGCCGCGTACCGTTCCGACCTCGTCGCAAGCGTCACCCCAACCGTCCCCATCGGAGTCTGTCTGGTTCCCGTTTGAATCTTCCGGGCAATTGTCGCAGAGGTCACCCCAACCGTCGCTGTCCCCGTCTTCTTGCAGAGGATTTGAGAGGTCCATGCAGTTGTCCTCCTCGTTGGACACTCCGTCTCCGTCAAGATCCAAGTCGCAAATGTCTCCGGATTCATCTTCGTCCTGGTCCTTCTGATCCGAGTTGTATTCCGAAGGACAATTGTCCTGCTCGTTCATCACCCCATCACAATCGGAATCCGAAGGACAGACTTCACCGTCGGCGACACGGGAAAATATAGCATGAGCCCCGTTACGCGGGAGGAATATCTCCATTCCCGGGGCAAAACCATCGAGGAGGTCGAGCTGCTTGTAGCTCCACAGCCGATGGCGCCAGATCATTGCCGAATGGGGAAGCACATCCCAGTCAGCCAGAACCAGTGACCAGAGCACACCGTCCAGGCTTGACCAGAGCTGGCGTGGGGGGCAGATGACCGAGTGGGGGGAACATAATGGGGTGCTGATTTGCCACATTTTGCCCCCCAGGGAGACCGCATTCACAGAATCTCGAGGGGACCATTCTGCGTGGGCTGAGGCCTGGGTCCATGTTGCTCCATCATCGGAATACCAGACGTCGTTGAAGTAGGACATCGGCCCCTCGTAATAGGGGTATGGCTCCTCGCAATCCGCACATCCCTCGCTCGTTATCCCTCCCATGAGCCAGAGCTTCCCGTCGTGCACGAGGATCGCCGCGTACGAACGCCTCTGCCATGGAGGAGGCTCCTCTGAAGCCAGCTCCCAGGATACTCCGTTAGACGAACTCCAGACTTCCCCGGCCGACGGGTGGATGTTCCACAGCTTTCCAGCAACCGACAGGATCTTTCCAGCTCCCAGCCAGGGCGCATCCTCTGTAACCAGACTCCAAGTCACAGCGTCGTCACTGACCCAGACATCCTTTCGTTCCCCGTACATCAGGGGGATTGACGCGGGCATGGTGACGGAATTCCCGTCCGGCTCGACATACTCTGTCGTTGCGTCGAAGAAATCACGAAAATCCGGCCGCAAGACTTCATACGAACCGCCAACAAGCCACAGGCGACCGTCATGCACGACCAACGGCAGTCCGACTCGCGGAGGCCACGGCGGCTCGGCGACTTCGAGGTCGGTGAAGTTCAACCCATCCTCCGAAACTCTGACCTTGAAGTGGCGACAGACGAAGGTTCGCAACGTCTTTGCAACTTCTCCATCCTTGATTAAGTTCCCCTCGTCGTCCTTCTCGTAGAGCCAACGAGCGTAGCAGTTCGTCTCCGGCTCCAGGCTGTCCTCATCAGGCTCCGGCACCTCCAGTTGGACAATGGAGAACATTTTGTCGCCGAAAACGATATTTCCCAGAACGTCTCCGGGGCTCACCGGCGCAGTCGTCCATTCCGTCCCAAAAGGATTCTTCGGGCCATCCACGGGATCGGGATCTACGACCTCACCGGGGGAACTTTCCGGAGTCCATTCCGCGCTAACGGGATCGCTTCCAGCCAGCGCCTCCTCTCCATCTGGGAACCCATCTTTGTCTGTGTCTGCGTCGTCTGGCGAGGTGCCGTAGGAGCACTCCGAAGCCGCATCAAGTCCATCGCCATCCTCATCAAACTGGCCATCCAGAGGGATGGTGGGATCCATCCCATGCTCCAGTTCCCACTCGTCATAGCAGCCATCTCCGTCGGTATCTGCCATCACCTCCAACTCAAAGACGACGACAGGTCCGCTTGAAAGGGAGACAACAACTTCCCAGGCGCCCGCCGTCGGGAAGGGACCGGGGAAGAACCGGACAAGGCCCAGGCTGTCGGAAAGCCCCGCTTCCGAGGCGTCCAGCCACGCCATAGCGCCGGCCACTGCAACTCCCGAGCCGGTTGTAACTTTGGCCACAACCGGCTGTGCCGATGCCACTCCTTGCGTGAGCTTCATTCCGTCGCCCCAGACCTTCTGCAGCGAGTGACTGGCTCCCCCTCCATTGAACTCGAAATTCAGCCACCCTTGAAGCAACGGCAGACCGAGCCTCAGTTGGTCCATAGTCACGAAACCGTATCGATGAGTCATGGGACGGCAGCTACCTCGGGGAAATCGGGAGGCGATGACGTCGTCGGCAACGGCCTGGTTCTCTTGCAGAATCGGGTGCCGGACCAGGGAAGACGCTTGAGCGCAGTCGTAGGATGTCCCCACGATCTCGGAAAACAGGAAAGGGTAGTTGACGTTGGACATCTGGTCCGTGACTTCCCAAAGCTTCTCCACGAGATCAGCAAAACGCTCAAGATCCGCCGAACTGAGGGACAAAACGTACTCCAGGTAGGGCCAGACGTGTGTTTCCGCACTGGTACCAGCCACCTGCTGGAGTACCGAATAGAGGTAATTGTCGAGCATGCCCACGGCGTTCCAGAGTGCCCCCGGGTTTCCTGCCGGCACCCCTTCGCAGGTGGCTTTGATCTGCCTGAACGACTCCAGTTCTTCCGCCTCGAGTTTGGCGTTGGTAAGGGAGTCGTTGAGTTTCAGAACGTCTTCCAGTTCCGCCCACAACTCCAAAGCCTCGTCGGCCACGACGTCTGTAGCGAGATCCATGTTCGCACTTGCCAGAAGATAAAACTCAGCTTCCATTTCCATGTGGGTCACGAGGGCTTTCATCTCGTCGGGAGTGATTCCGTCACCGGCGAACGGGACACGGAAGGAGAGATCGGGGATATCGTCGTTGTTGACGAAAACCGCCTGCATGAACTCGACGGTTGGAACGGTACCAGGGTGCGCTTCGAGGAAATCGAGATAGGCTTGCGCCTTTGCCTGGGCCTCGGCCAACTGAGCCGGCAAGGATTCCACCGTATCCGTGGCGTCATCAAAGGCGAGATAGAACCGAGCTGCCTCAAAGCGCAGCCGATCCAGGTTCTCCATGACATCCATGACGCTCTCTCGATACAGCGGACTCACGGCATACGGCTCCCTGGGATCATGAAGACAGGAATCCTGTCGCCACCCATCGGCCCAAACCTCGCGTTCCACGCTGGCTCGATGCCATCGTGCAGCTATGGCGTAGTCCGCAATCGCCTCACTCAATCGGCGCGGATAGTCGGACAAGCCTCTAAGAAACTCGCCCCCGCCGCCTGCCTCGTCAGGGACAATCGTCGGCCCGTGAGTCCTCCCCAATATGGAGAGGGCTTCGGCCTTCTGGGATGCGATGTCTTGCGACTCCGACAAGTACGGAAGCCCGGAGATCTCCACCGCAAGCGCGTCGGGGTAGTCAACGTGATCGGAGCAGTCCAGAAGCTCCACCGGAGTTCCAAAGGTGAGCGACATGTAACTGAGCAGCACAGGAATGAGGGCCTGGCGCCATTGTTCTCCCAGGGCCATGGCTGTAGCAATGTCCCCGGTTCTGGCGGCCAAGAGGACGGAAAGGAAGTCGTCCCAGGCGGTCTGAAAGAGCGCCCACTCTTCTTCGTCTGAAGTGCTCGGGTTGGTGAGCGAGTTGAAGTCCGCTGTGGCATCATCAAAGGTCGAATCCCCAAGCTGCGTGGCGTCAGCCCAGGCCATTGTGCCCAGCCCCAGCGCGTCCTCAATGGCATGGAGTCTTCCGATGTAAGGGGCGCTCCAAAAGGCTCCTTGCTGTGCAGGGACGATGGGCACGGTCTTCCCGGCTTCGATGTAATCTCTGACTGCCTCGTAGCGGATGGAGATTTCCTGGATGACAGGCCAAAGCTGGTTGGCCTTTTCCCACCTCTTCTTTGACTCCTCGAGCTCTTTCTCCACGTTTGCTTTTTCCTGCCGAATCACGGCAATCGCCTGTTTGATGTCGTTTGTGATTTTGATCTTGTTGGAAATGTAGGTGGCGTTCTTCTCGGCGTTTTCCAAGGTCTCCTTGGCACCCATTGTCAGCGAAAGGGGGTTGGTGGTGACCAATCCTGCGGAGTCTTTGAGGGTCTGGATGGCTACCAGGAGAATCGTCAGCGAGCCCTTGTACTGGCTCTTCTTGAGGGCTTCCTCCGCTTCCACGAGCTTCTGGGCTACCAACTTCAGCTTCTCTTCCTGCTTCGGCACCGTTTCTTTGTAGTAGGCAGGAGTCAACTGGGGAGGAATGGGCTTCAACTCCACCGGCACGTAATCCGGATTGCTTTCCCTCTCAGCGACGATGGCCGACGTGGCAGTCGTGGCATTTTGCAGATTCGCCTTCATCAAGTGCAGATTCGCAGCAAAGGCTTCCGGAGCGTCCTCGAGAAACGCAGCCAGGGCATTGTCGGAGTATAGATTAATTGCCTTGATAACCCCGTCCGTACCCGGTTCTGCGGCTTCGGACACAGCCAGTGAGCCAAACCCCAGCCCCGTGAACAAGAACGCAAGAGATACGGCTACCCGGTGAAGGGTTTTGATAATCCTGGCCATGTGCGGCTCCCCTTTGTCCCTTGCCCCGTGCTGGAGGGGACATTCAGTGGTTCCATCTTCGAATGCGAATACAAGGAGAGATTACAGCAGTATTTGTGTGGCGGATATAGCTTTTTGAGACCCCCTCCGGCGAGGTCGTCGCAATGGGATTCCACGACGGAATACGACCCTCACTTGACGCCAGATTCGTCGCGGTTCAGGATTGCCGAGCGTGAGTGCAGAGCAATGGAGGTGTCATGACGCTCAACAGTGAACATCAAGTTCGTCTTGTACTTTCAGTTGCCCTGGTGGCCCTGGCCTTCTCCCTTTCCAACTGTGGAGCCAGTTCATCAGGCCCTTCGGATCTGGACGCCTCCGTCGATTTGGAAGCCGAAGACCTACTCCCCATCGACAGCGATACAAACAGCGATGTAGACGGCGACCAGGCTTCATTGCCCCCACTCAACATCCCCAAAGGGTGCAATCCCTTAGCAGCAGATTGGGACTGCATGCTCCCCTTTCCCTCGGACTTTTTCCTGGTGGACGATCCTTCCATGCCATCGGGGCGGCGGTTGGCGATTTCGGGGGCAGCGCGCCTGGAGCGCCCCGACGGTCGCCTCGTAGAACCCTATTTGAAGCACCCCGTTGACGGCTTTGCCCACCACCCACCCATCCTCGTCCTCTTTCCAGGCGGCGTGGACGCCGGAGATCTGGTTTCCCACACGCACGACGTGGGCGATTCCCTGGAGTCGGGGTGCTCTACGGCGCTTCTCGATGCCGAGAGTGGTGAGCGAATCCTCCACTTCGCCGAATTGGACCCCAACCCGGAAAACGACGCCGAGCGAGTCCTCTTCGTCAGGCCCATGGTGCGCTTGCACAATGGCACCCGCTACATCGTGGCCATCCGGAATCTGCGGGACAAAAGCGGAGAGTTGATTGCTGCGCCCGAGGGTTTTCGACGCATCCGAGATGGACAAGCGCACGGCGATTCGATGCTGGCTCCTCTGGCATCGAGGTATGAAAAGGACGTGTTTCCAGCCCTGGAGAATGCCGGGGTGGAACGGTCCACCCTTCAATTGGCCTGGGACTTCACCACCGAGACCGAAGAATGCGTCACCCGAGACATGTTGACCATGCGGGCAGACCTCATCGCACGGCTGGAGCAATCGCCCCCGGCAGTCACAATTACTTCGGTGACCGAGCCCGTTAACAGCCGAATCCTGCGGCAGGTGGAAGGAACCATCCGGGT
>CALFHQ010000598.1 GCA_937876385.1 uncultured Pseudomonadota bacterium | reverse complement strand
TACTCAACCCAGGCAAACTCGTCGAATCTCTCCCTCTTGCTCCTCCTGCTACTCTCCCTCTCCTTCCTCGGGTGGAGGCGCCCCCGCCGTTCCGTTCAGTAGGCTTCTTGCCAACTCACGAATGGCTGCGGAGGGATGTCCCTGCGCCCAGTTCCTCAGATACTTCAGCGCCAACGGAGTCCCGATGTCGGCTAGTGCCACGGCAACTTGACGCACCACGTCGAGATGGGCACGAGTGGAAGCTCGAACGAGCCGTGCCACCGATTTGTCGGTAGCAAAAAGAGCCAACGCACCCACGCAAGCGAGGGCGACTTCCCTCGATTCGTCCCCAGCCAATCCGAGAACCAGCTCCTCAAACTGCGGGTCTTTCCGGTCTCCGGCGACCCGACAAGCGTCGATTCGCACGGCGGTGTCCGCGCTTTGCAGGAACGGGGTCAGATCCGGGGAGTGCTCCATTTGGCATCGCATGGACAGGTGGTGAACCATCTCGTCCACCAGAGGGGGCATCAGCTCTTGAAAAACCCACTCCTTGCACTGGTTGGACTGGGGATCGTCGGCGCAAAGTGGGGACAACTCCTGGTCTTGTTGTGAGGCGGTTTCAAAGACGATGTCAACCGGTGTTGCCGGAGCACTCAGATGGGCCGTGCCACCCAGAAAAATCCGCAGCGGGTTCCCCGACGCAGTGTCTTCGGCTTCCCCCTCCCGTACAGCCACCTGGAGCTGCAGTTTGAACACCCCCGGCTTCTCCACGGAGCCGGGGAACTCCCTGTCCGCGTAGGCAAGGACCATTCCTGCCAGGGGGCCTTCCTCGATCATCGCCGGCTCGGAGAGGTCTCGAGCCTCCACCTTCCCGACTCGACAAGGAGGGAAGGGGCTCTTTGTCACATCGATGGAGATGGCCTTCTTTCCTTCCGTCTCTGTAGTGGGGCTCGTCTCCGGCTCTACTTTCTCTGGTGCGGCAACAGGCGACTGCGTGGTGCCTTTCTGTGCCCAGGGATTGGCCATTTTTTCCTGGCAACGGGGAAGCAGGGTCACAAGGGCCACCAGCAACAACACCAACTGAGCCCAACCCCTCATGAAGGACGCCCCCCGTCATCATCGGGCGTCCGATTCAAGGCATCGACGCTGAATCGGAGCCCTGCCGAAGCGACCAGCGTGGCCAATGCGTACGGCCACACTCGTTGAGGAATGAGCCCGATGAATTCAGCAGCGAGAACGCTCAGGCTCCACCACATCCCAAAAGAGAGGTACCGTCGCAGCCATCGAACGCCTCGGGCACTGTCTCTCCAGATCCAGATGGCGCCGGCGACCAGGAACCAATGCAGGGGGTGAAACACCAGCAACGTCAAAGTGGCATAAGTGTCGGGATAGGGGGAACAGGGCCACGAAAAAAGGAGGAGACTTCCGTAGAAGCCGGCCCCGACTCCGTACAGGAGAAGGGTGATACCCAGCAAGACCTTTCCGGTCCGGCGAAGACCTCGTTTTGCCAGGACGCCCGGGAGTCCTGCAAGAAGGGCGATGAGTGCCAGGGCCAACGCTCCAGGCCAGTTGCGGGGGGCTTTGGGTTCCGGCAAGGCTTGCCCATGAACGACCTCGGTGCTCATCACGAGGGGGGGTGTCCCGG
>CALFHQ010000597.1 GCA_937876385.1 uncultured Pseudomonadota bacterium | reverse complement strand
GAACTTTCGCCCGAGTGATGCCGACCTCCTGTGCGATCTCGTCCTGCGTCTTCCCCTGCTCGTGGAGGGCGAGCACTGCAGTGCGCAATTCATCGGCCTTGGATTTCCGCTTGGTGCTCGACCATGAATCCACCGTCCGAACCGAAACCGCCAGTGTACGGGCGATGCCTTCCGCTACCATGCCTATGTCGAAGAGGCGAAGCCCCAGCTGTTTCTTCTCCTTCTGCGTATAGGGGCGCCCGTGGACTGCGTTGAGTGAGATTGCGTGCCGCAGCCGGTCCTCATCTGATGCGTAGGAGTAGACATCGAATAGCGCGGTCTTCAATCCCATCTTCTTTGCGGCTTCGTATCGATGACGACCGTCCACCAGATTGTTGTCCTCGTCCACGACCCCGAACGACTTGAGGTTGTCGCCGGCCTCCACGAGGGACTCTACATGACTCTTCACCACGGGCCGGACCATCAGGCCTTCGATGATGTGGATGTCGGCCAGAGGAACATCCTTGCTTCCGATGAAGACGGGACCGACTTCAGGGGTGGCGGGCTCGGAGCCTGCCGCTTCGGGTTCTGGAGCTTCCCGTCCTTCTTCCTCGGCATCCGAAGTTTCATCGCCACCAGAGTCTTCGTCAGGAGCATCCCCTGCACTGTCTGATGCCGGGGGAACCACCTCAACGACATCTGCCTGACCTTCAAGGGCATCGACCTGAGATTCGGACGACTCCTGAGTTGCGAAATTCAGGAGGAAAACGTTAGGATCCACGATGCCATCGTCTTCAACCAAGGTCGCAGCGTCAGGTGTGGACTCCGAGTCGTCATCCGAGTCCGCAAGGTACCCACTAGGTTCTCCCCAGCCTTCCGGGGCTTCGGCAGGAATCTCGTCCCGGGTCACGTCTTCATCGTAATCGTCGTCATCGTCGTGTTGCCAATCGTCCCCAGGGCGCACCGATGGCGCAGGAGAATCCTCGATTTCGTGGAGAACCGCAGCGCCCTCAGAGTCGGTTGACAAATCCACTGGTGTCCCCTCGGCGGCTTCCCATTCTGCCATCTCCTCCAGATAGGTGCGTCTTGACGGACAGGGGTTGAAAATGTCGCATCCCTCGCAGTCATCCACCGGGTGCAGACGTGCCTGGTTAGATTTCCTACAATAGAGGACCGGTTTCTTCGCAATCATGATTGCACCTCCTCATCCGTGCGAGTAGCAAGTTCCTCTGCGCCACTGCCGTGGACATCCTTGCGAATCAACCGGCGGATGTACTCAGCCAGCGGCATTCCCAGGGCTGCGGCCCGGATGCGGCCGGTTCGCTTCAACTTCACAGGTAATTCAAGGGTGAAAGGAGTTTTGTCGATTTCGTGCATGGTTGCCTCCTCTGCATGGGTTGATGTCAAACACTCCACCAGAGGCGCCTTTATCGAATCATCAGAGACTGCTGAGCGACGTTTTCGGGGGGCTAGTGTCAACCGAGGTGCTGAAGCTGTAGGATGAAGCCGAGTGATAGCAACGAATTGCAGACCCCAATGAAAAAAAGTGACCGACTGAGCACTTTTTTTCTTCGAGGGGCAAATCGGGGGTCGAAAGCGGCCGACACTTCCTCAGTCATCCCAAACAGCCTATATCGCTGAAGGGCCGGGAGCGTTTCCTGGACAGGATCTTTCGCGTCCGAAAATCGGCCGGCGTATGCACGTACATCTAATGGCGACCCTGGCCCAGCCCGGGAGTCCCGAAGAGGTTAATCGATCAGTTCTGGAGATGGTAAAGCTAAAGGCCGTGGGGGGACACTACTTCTGCTTCCTTAATATCTTAAGGAAGGCCTCCTGGGTTTCGGCGTCTAGATGCTTGACCGCTTCGACAAGTTCGTCCTGCAGCGTGAGGTTCTGGGGGAGTTGTTCGGGGAGCAAGTCTCGAGGATTGATCTTCAGGGCTTTTGCCACCTTGTAGAGTGTACTCAGGCGTGGCTCCTGGGTTCCCGGACGTTCAAGGCGACTCCAAGTATCTATGCCGACCCCGGCCAGGTCGGCAGCCGCCATCTGTGATAGCCCCTTCTCCTCCCGTAAACGGCGGAGCTGTTCTGAAAACCGCATCCCGAGATCTTCAAGTTCTTTCACGTAGTTCCCCCCAGCCACTTTTCTGCTGGGGGCCATTATCTCCGCCACGCCGGGGTTGAGACTACGGCGCAAACTATGGTATACGGAGTGCGAGTACGCATTGATGCGACATGGGTGCAGGACACGAATTCTCCGGAGGGGTCTCGTCGCCCTAATCGCCGTTGGACGGTTGACAACAGACCCGGAGGGAGTCGGCAATGAAAGTCAGATGTCAATGTGGTGTCGAGTTCGAGTCTCCGAAACTCGATGGCGAGGAACAGTCTGTTTGCCCGTCGTGTGGGGCGGCGTCTAACAAATCCTCTCCCGAAAGAGAGAGCGGTGAAACTGGCAGTGCTGGTGAGGAACCGGTTGGCGCGGCTGGGGAGTTCCGCTATCGGCGCGGGCACCTCCAGGGTGCGGTACCCGATGAAGGAGACAGAATCGTCAGGGACAGCCTTGACAAGCTCGGGGAGATTCACTCGAAGACCTGGGACCGCGGGCCACTGGGGGGCATGTGTGAAGTTCGAAAGGTAACCAGTCTGGTCTGCTACTCTTTTCGGCGGGTCTCCGTGGTCGAAGAAAGGACAGTCGAGGATGCCTTTCTGCCGTACCGAAATGAACGGTTGGGGAAGCAGACCATCCACGTTGCTGATGAAGTAGACCCCTGGGATTACTCCTTCTTCGCCGCTGACCCGGACGAAGGAGAGGAAAAGGCCTTCGTCGAAGGTTCCCAACGATTGGTGACCTGCCACGCTTGCTCGCGTGGAAAGGCAACTTGTCCCGACTGTGGTGGAACCGGCGGGCCGGTATGTGATGAATGTGAAGGGACCGGTAGGAGCTCGTGCTCGCAATGTGGCGGCTCTGGCCGGGAGCAGGGAGAACGGGGCCGGAGGAACTGCACCCGATGTAGGGGCAATGGAGAGGTTCAATGCCGGGACTGTGTCTCTGGAGTGGTCGCCTGCGAGACATGCGCAGGAACAGGGAAGGTGACATGCTCGATTTGCAGTGGGCGCGGCAAGGCAATCCAGGTGCTTCAGGTTCGTGCCGTTCGCAAGCGGTCAGTTGTCGAAAGAGAAGTGTCGCACCCGGGCTTGCACTCCCTCCTGAGTCTTCTAAAGCTCCGTTCAGCCGAAGCGACCGGCGCTCTCAGGCGCTCATTACCGTCCCCTGAAGAATTCGTGGTGGGTTCGGTGGGGGATATCCCAGGCTATTACAAGGGAGAATTTGCAGACCTTGTGAAGAGCAACGGGCTCGAAAGTGCAGTTGATACTCTAAGTTCTGACCCTGAATTTCTTGAGAAGATAAGCAGCAGTTTCGCCGCCTATGGAGACAAGTGTGAAGAGGTTATAGAGGCGAACAAGAGAACCGACAAGGGCTTGGCAGAGTTGATCACGTTGGTTCGCCGGGGACTTTTGCCTCCCCCTCG
>CALFHQ010000596.1 GCA_937876385.1 uncultured Pseudomonadota bacterium | reverse complement strand
GACGGTGGCCAGAGCGGCGCTGCCGGCGGGAGTCACTCTTCAATTGGATCTGCAACCGGCGTGCTTGGTGATGGCCGACCCCAGCCAACTGCAGCAGGTGGTGTTGAATCTCTTCACCAACGCCTGGCAGGCGATGCCCGGCGGTGGAGAGCTTTCGGTGAAGGTTTGCGGCAACCAGAGAGAAGGGGAAGAGGGGGCAGAAGAGTCCCCTTCCACTGTGACCCTCTCCGTATCAGACACAGGGGTGGGAATTCCCGAGGAGTTCCAGACGAGAATTTTCGAGCGGTTCTTCTCTCAGAAGCCTCCTGGAGAGGGCACTGGACTGGGTCTCTCGGTGGTCCACGGGGTGGTCCAAAAATTGGGAGGATCCATCGATGTACGAAGCCGGGAGGGTTCAGGAACAACCTTCGTGGTGACCCTTCCTGGAGAAGACGTCCCGCATCACTCTTCATCAAGCTGATGGGTATCACGGGTCAAGAACAGCGACTCTGCTTGAGCGATGGCCTCTCGAGTGCCGGCGATTCCGAGGAGGTCTCCCGCCAGGATGGCTTCCTTTCCATTGGGGAGCAACAGGTCGGACCCGCCCCGTCGGATGGCCACGACGGTTGCTCCGGTGGCGGCCCTTACGTTCAGTTGTGTCAAGCTCTTCCCCACGGCAACGCTACCTGCAGGCACGGTGACTCGAAACACCAGGTCGAAGCCCGGAAGAGGACTGGAATCGGAGGACCCCTCCACGGGGCTGCTGGGGACTTGGTTGGCCAGGAGGCGCGCCACCCGCTCTGCACCGGATCGAAAACCATGTTCAAGGTCGCCGCATCCTCTCCACACGAAGAGTGCCACTGAGAGTCCTACGCCAACCACAAGCAGAACCAGGGGAACGGATCCGGTGACGGGCTGGAGGACGACGCTCAAGGGAATGCCGGCGGCCAACGCCACCGCCAGATATACAATGATTCGATAGGTTCTCTGCAAGAGGGGTATGGCTGGGCGCTCGCAAGCCTCGGGAGTGCTGACGACCAGACTGCTGACGCGGTTGGCCAGAGCCGAAGCATTGTGCGCCAATGCCCGGGCGAAGGGGACCGACACAAGGACCCAGAGTCCGATCATGCCGGCACTCAGTGCCCATTCGTTCATCCGACTCCCCTCCGGGAAGAGGATCGGCATTCGTTGATGTGCCATGACCATGGCAACGGCCAGCACCAGAATAACGCCGATATCCAGGATGATGGAGCGCACCGCCTTCTTGATGGAAGGAAATGCGTCTCCGGCTTCGACAGATCCTCTCCATCCGGCGAACCAGCGTTCATACACGTCCATGAGGGTGAGCACCCTGGGGGGGAGGACGCCAGACAAGAAGCGGTGAATCGCCGCCGCCCGCCCCAGAAGAACTGGGGTTGTGAAGGCCGTCATGACGGCCGCTGTAACGAGGATGGACTGCAGCTCAGGGCGGACAATTCCCACAGCAAGACCAATGCCCGCGATGATGAAAGCGAATTCCCCAATCTGCCCCAGCGCGAGCCCCGCCGAAGTGGACTGTTTTAGTCCATTTCCCGACAACACGCCGGAGAAGGAGACCGAGACGAATTGTGCCACCAGGACGGTTGCAACGAGGAGCAGGGACTGAGGCAGCACGGCAATGGCCATGG
>CALFHQ010000595.1 GCA_937876385.1 uncultured Pseudomonadota bacterium | reverse complement strand
GGTCATTGCCACCACCCGACCGGAGACCCTCCTGGGTGACACCGCCATTGCCGTGCACTCCGAGGACGAGCGATACAAGGATCTCATCGGCAAGGAAGTCATTCTTCCCCTCACCGGGCGAACCATACCGGTTATCGCCGACGACATCCTCGCAGACATGGAGAAGGGAACCGGGGCCGTGAAGGTCACTCCTGCCCACGACCCAAACGACTTCGAGTGTGGTCTTCGCAACAAGCTCGATTTCATCGACATCTTGAACGACGACGCCTCCTTGAACGACAACGTCCCGGAGAAATACCGAGGGATGGACCGCTTCGTCTGCCGGAAGGCCGTGGTCGCTGATTTGGAAGAGCAGGGCTACCTGGTGAAAACCGAAGACCATACTCACCAGGTCGGCCATTGCCAGCGAAGCGGCGTTCCCATCGAGCCAAAAGTCTCCTGGCAGTGGTTCGTGAAAATGGGACCCCCGGAAGACAAGACCAGTATCGCCGGGGCAGCGATTGAGGCAGCACGGAATAAGGACATTCAGTTCTTCCCGGACCATTGGACGGCGGAGTATTACCGCTGGTTGGAGAACATCCGAGATTGGTGCGTTTCTCGTCAGCTCTGGTGGGGACACCGGATCCCGGCGTGGTATTGCGACGAATGTGGAGAAGTCACCGTGACCCGCGACGACCCCTCCAAGTGCATTCACTGTGGTTCGGACAATATCCGAAGGGACGAGGATGTTCTGGATACCTGGTTCTCCTCTGGACTGTGGCCCTTCTCCACGTTGGGTTGGCCCGAGAAGACGCAGGCTCTCAAGACCTTCTACCCCAACTCCATCATGGAGACTGGATTCGACATCATCTTCTTCTGGGTCGCCCGGATGATCATGATGGGAATCCATTTCCTGGATGATGTGCCGTTCAAGGAGATCTACCTCCACGCCATGGTGCGAGACGAGCACGGGCAGAAGATGTCCAAGACCAAAGGCAACGTCGTGGATCCCCTCGATGTGTCTGAGGAATACGGCGCCGATGCCCTTCGATTCACCCTCCTGGCGCAAACGGTTCAGGGGCGAGACATCAACCTCTCGATCCCGAGAATCGCCGGCTACCGCGGGTTCATGAACAAGATCTGGAACTCCGCCCGGTTCGTGCTCATGCACCTTCCCGAAGGAGACTACAAGCACCCGTCTCACTACGCAGAGCGCTTGACCGTTGAAGACAAGTGGATCTTGAACCGCTTGCAGGGAGCCATTGAAGGAACCCACAAGGCGCTCAACGACTACCGATTCAATGACTATGCCACGAATCTATATCAGTTCACCTGGCACGAGTTCTGTGACTGGTACCTGGAGTTGACCAAGAGCTCTCTCTATGGAGAAGATGAAGCGAGAAAGGAAGTGGCCAGAGCCGTTCTTCTGCACGTTCTCGACAGTGTGCTGCGCTTGTTGCA
>CALFHQ010000594.1 GCA_937876385.1 uncultured Pseudomonadota bacterium | reverse complement strand
ATCGAATGCGGGGATGGGAAATGTCTGCACCTTTGGTCAGAGATGGCCGCATCTCCACGATTGGCAATCCAACAGGCCGCTGCTGGCGTTGCTGTTCTGGAACCGGCAAGCCCCCGAGAATAGACTAACCCCGGGGCAAAATGGGGGCGAATCCGAACGCAAGGCGGCGCATTCACAGATTGAAAACGGGAAAAGGAAAACGAAAATGTCTGACCCCTATGCAGCGAAATGAGGCTATTTGGGGGCAAAAGTTGGGAAAAGGAAAAACGAAAGGGTCTGACCCCTATGCGCGACGACCCCTATGCGCGACTAATGATGGATGCGGATCCAGTGGGTGGAATGCGGGGTTGGGAAACATCGCCCTGGTGTCGTTCTGGGAGATTTAGAACGCATAGGGATCAGACCATCAGGCATCCCCATATCTTCTTCGGGCCAAGTCAGGTTCCAATGCCCCGTGGCGCTGAAGGTGCCTCGGGGCGCACGCCATCGGTGTGCTGGTGTTGTAGCCTGGGGTGCGTGTGCTGTAGGTACACGTACCCCAGGACCAGGATATTGATATGAGAACCCCGCACGCTGTAGGTGTGCGAGTGGGATTAGCTGATCCAACGCCCCAACTGGCGGACCTACAGCCCGCCGAAATCATTTTGGGGGGAATCCGTCCTGGGGTGCCGGGTCCACGGGGGCGCCCGTCACACCCAGGCTACAACACCAGCAGGCCTTTGGCCTGCGGTCCGCTTGCCCCCTCAGGGCAGCGGCTTCGGGACCTTGAGTCATCTGTGACTTTTCCCAACACCCCTTTCCCGATCCAAACATATTGACGCCCCAATTCACCGTTGCGGTTTTTGACGCACCGTGCTATCTACTTGGCCCAACCGATTGTGACTGAAGAAAACTCGATTCGAAAAACCTGTTGGAAGGCTAACAGAAAGGGGGATTTGCTCATGAGTAACGGTAAGTTGATGAATCGTTGGCTCGTAGTGGTGGGCGCACTGCTCATCCAGTTGAGTCTTGGGGCCATTTACGCCTGGTCGGTGTTCACGCCCGGCTTGACGGCGAACACGCCCAAGAAAATTGTAGACGTCTATGGCGCTCCGCAGTTGGGTCTGGAAGAGGCCGACTTTGTGGCCATGAAGGAGAACCTCAAGGCTCCGGCCAAGGAACTCGCTACCCTCACTGCCAACGCCAAGTCGGAGCAGGATGCCGACAAGAAGAAAGCCCTGGTCGCACAGCAGGGCGAAGTCCTGAAGACCATGGATGCCATCATCTTGAAGTACGTCAAGGCCGACAAAATCGAAGCCCTGACCTACGGCTTCACCAACAGCCAAACCCAGGCCGTATTTGCTGCCGGGCTGGCGTTCTTCGCCATCATCATGGTCATGGCCGGGCGCAAGCTCCCCACCCTGGGACCGCGGAAACTGGCCATGGCTGGTGGTATCACGCTGGGCGCAGGATACATCCTCGCCGGGCTGGTCGCTGGAAAGAGCTTCATGATGCACCTCCTTTTCATTGGAGTCATCGGTGGAAGCGGAATTGGTCTGGCCTATGTTGTGCCCATTGCAGTGGCCATGCGTTGGTTCCCTGACAAAAAGGGACTCATCACCGGTCTGGCCGTTGCTGGATTTGGATTTGGAGCCACCGGCTGGGTAAAGCTCGCCGGCGCTTGGGGACACCTCATTGCCGACATGGGCATGGCCAGTGTCTTTACCGTTTACGGCGTTGCCTTCCTCGCCATCGTCCTTCTGGGCTCCTTGCCCATGATTTTCCCCCCCGAGGGATTCAAGCCCGAAGGTTGGAATCCCCCCGCAGCCGCCCCTGGTCAGGCAGCGATGGGCTCTGTGAACTTTACCGCCAGCGAAATGCTGAAGACCCCGCAGTTCTACATGATCTGGACGGTGTTTGTATTCAGCGCTGGTGCTGGGCTGATGAGTATCGGCCTCATGAAAGCCTTCCCCTCCCAGGCCCTCGTTCGCACCAGTGGTCTTGACCCTGTGACCGCAAGCGCCATCGCCGGAACCGCCATGGCAGTGTTCTTCAGCCTGGCCAACGGCCTCGGCCGAATCATGTGGGGAGCCTTCTCCGACAAACTGGGCCGCAAGCGCTCCATCATGATCATGACCGCCATCCAGGGCGTCACCCTGTTGGCCTTCACCTTCATGGCTGGAAACGAGTACATGCTGTACCTCGGCGCCACACTCATCGGGTTCAACTTCGGCGGCAACTTCGCCCTCTTCCCGACCATCACGGCGGACACCTTCGGTTCTGCCAACGTTGGCCAGAACTACGGCTGGGTTTTCCTGGCTTACGGTTTTGGTGGAGTTATTGGCCCGATGCTCGGCGGTATCCTGGGTGACATGGGGAACTTCCCCCTGGCATTCACCATCACCGGTGTCTTGTGCCTCGTCGCTTCCGCTATCATCTTCATGGTGAAGCCAGCTACGAAGTAAGACTCAAGCCGTGAGCCGAAAGCTCACGGCTCCCTTTCCTCTCCCCCCTACTATTCCTCAGAAGCAAAGCAAGCCTGCTTCTCTTCACAAGTTTGCGCTGTCGCGATGCATCCGTAGTAGTTCTCTTCCAATTCCGGTGCGAACACGTGGGCAAAGGCAGCACCCTGTCGGCAGTTGAGTTCCAGTTCGGCAGCATCAAGCTCTGGCTCGCAGACATCTCTGAGGGTCTGGCAGGCGACGGCACCGTCGTCTGGAACCGCCAGGAGACAGAAGAGGGGAGCGTCTTGTGCTGTGGGGCAGACGGCCATGCTGTCGAGGCATGCGGTTGCATCTTCGAAGGAAACGAAGAGGTCGGGGATCATGTTGACCATTCCCACGTAGGTCCATGCGCTCATTTGGGTTCCCAGATCCCCTGCATCCATGTAGTCAGGAATGTGGCACTTCTCAGACACTGCCTTGGCGTAACCCATGGCAGCATCGGACAACTCAGCGGGAACACCCAGGCAATTGGCGGTCAGTTCGGAGCAGCTTATGGGGAGATCACCCCCGAAATTGAGGCAGGAATTGGCGGCCAGTTGTTGGCCGGCGGTCCAGTCTGTGCAAACCGCCAGGCAGGTGTCCACGTCGTCGTACAGCCCCGGGATCACGCCGCACTGCTGTGCCAAGTCCTCATCGCAGATTCTCCCGTCGCAGACCTGAAGGTAGTCTGCAGGCCCGTCCCCCATGCACGCTGCCACAAGGGGCGCATCGCATTGGGCGATTCCATCTGCGATGCAAGCGAGAACGGGGGCCATATTCTCCTCGCCGGCCACGTAGGAGCACA
>CALFHQ010000593.1 GCA_937876385.1 uncultured Pseudomonadota bacterium | reverse complement strand
GCTTTCCGGGAGTGCTCTGTGCGCCCTGACGTGGTTGCCCTCAGGAGGGGCAATGGTGGGCCAGGATCGCCGAAGCGGCTCACTGTATGTGACCCGTGATGGGGCCGAACACTGGGTTCTCGTGGACAACGTTCCGGGCCTCTCAAACCATACGTACGCATGTGGAAGTGCCGGACCGTCTGGGGGAGCGCTGTTTGCTACCGACGGCGCCACGCTGTGGAGTGATGGAGAGCAATTCCTGCAATTTGAGGAAGGGGACGGTGTCTCCCGCAGCCGGATCACGGCAATCGCAGACGACCCTCTTGACGCCGACCGCCTGGCGGTGGCTCGGGGAGGAATGGGACTCTTCTTGTCCGTCGACAAGGGACACCCATTGGGGGCTGGATTCGCCCCTGTCCCCGTGGGGTCCACCCGAGTCACGGACTTCCTTTTCTCGGCCCGAGAGCCGGACATTTCTCTGGTGGCCATTGGCTCCTCGGAGAGTTCCCCTGCATCGGTGCTTCGATGGACCGGGGGTGATTCCACGGAGGCGGTGCTGGTTGCCCCGGACGACGGCACCCCTCGTGAGTTCCATCTCGCCCGCGCCGGCCAATCGGCCGAGCGGCTCTACGCTGCTTCAACGGGAACAAACAGTGAGCTGTTTCGCTCCACTGACGGTGGTGATAGCTGGTCAGCGATTCTCGGACTGCCGAATCTCGGCGTTTTTCCCGGCAACACGATGGTTGCCACTGGCGAGGACTCCGGCTCCTATCTGGTTGCTTTGGCCCACGGTCCCGTGGTCCGGTACGACGGGCCTTCGGAGCAATGGTCGGCCTGCGAGGGTGGCCCTTCCCACGTGGTTTCGGTGGTCGCCGATCCTTGGACTCCGGGGAGTTGGATAGTGGCAGACGGCTCTTCTGGGGACTTGTGGCAGCTTGATGACGAGGGGCAATTTGCTTTCCTGCATGGGTTCAACCTGTCGGATTTCCGACTTCGAGGTGCGGCAACTGGAGAGGGGGTTGTGGCGGTATGGTTGCAACACTTGTTCGAGCCGGTCGGAGCGCTGTTCTTGAGCACCGGGTCGGGGTGGGTGATGTCCGAACTGGAAGAGCCTCTTTCGGACGTCCTCATTGTTCCCGCTGGTAACGACTTTGCGCTGCTGGCAGCGGGTCAATTGGGGGGAGTTTTCGAGGTGGACATGGCCGGCAACGTGGTGGGGACATC
>CALFHQ010000592.1 GCA_937876385.1 uncultured Pseudomonadota bacterium | reverse complement strand
CCGGGCTTGACGCAATCCGCTGCCCCGCTCGCCGGATCGATGGCACAGGCGTTCTTCGAGTCGTTGCCCGAGCAGTCCAGGGAAGCAAGCTGGTTGTCGGCACACCAATACACCGTGCTGGAAGCACAGCACCCTCGATAGTTGATCCCCATGCAGTGGTCGTCGGCCGGGCACTCGAGGGGGTACAGACCTGCCGGGTCGGCAGCGCCAGGGGTTGCGCAATCGTAATACCCTCGGTCCTCCCGCCAACCACACTCCGGCATCTTCTCGCAGGAAAGCTTGCACAGCTCCTTCCCCTCGCAGAAGTAGAGGGACCCATCGACGCAGCAGCCGACGGGACTGACGGCCCCGCAGGTCTGCCCCGTGCTCTCCGATCCCCCGGAACACTGGGCAGAAACGACCCCTGGGGCGAAAAGGCAGACTACCAATAGGGAAGCAAAGAGGACCTTTCTCATAACACACTCCAAAGAGAAGCTGGCGAACATTCCCCGGTCTCCCGGGGACTCCATTCTAGTTTTTCCCTTCCGACCTTCAACACAAAACTGATATAAGCGAAAAAACACGGCGTATTCGTGATCAGATTTTCCCCGACCGCGTGTTTTCAGGGACGGAAAGCAGGGTATGAAGACAAAAGAAGTCGAAAAACTGTACCGCCAATTCGGGCATCGAGTCTACCTGCGGTGCATTCACCTGCTTCGAGAGGAGACCCTGGCGATGGACATGGTTCAAGAAACATTTCTTTCAATGATGAACCACCCCGTGTCCTTTCCCGACGACAATCGGGCGCTAGGCTGGCTTCTCAAAGTTGCCACCAACAAAGTGTTCAACGAATTCCGTCGGCGACGGTACTGGAAGACCGCTCCCCTCGAGGAGTTCTCTGGAGCGGGGGCCACAAGCCCCATGGCAGGCATTGAAGACCGCCTGCTGTTCCAGAAGGTCCTGCTGGGGCTCAAAGGAGACAAGGCCTCCATCATCGTCTCCTACTTCCAGGAAGGAAGCACTCTGGCGGAGACGGCGGAAGAGACGGGGTACAGTGTACCCACCGTCCGCCGCACCATTGAGACCTTCTTGCAGAGGGTGGAAACCCTCTCACAGAGGGCTGAGTCCGGGAGGAAGAGATGAGAGAATCGAGCAAGAAAGGAAAGGCACCGCTGCCTCAAAGCCTGGATGTAAGCCACCCCCCACATCTCGATGCCGAATCCTTCTATCGAAAGTACCCCGTGGAACCCTTCATCCGCAGCATCGAGGCACGAAAGCGGCCCTGGATTCTGGGTATTCCGGGCCTCGCCGCAACGGCCGCACTGCTTGTGGTAGTCGTTTCCGGGATTTGGGGAGCGAACCTCCTCGACGACTCCAAACCCACCAGCGGACCCGCCATTCCCGGAGGAAACGGAGCGTTTGGAACCAACGGAACCATTTCCATGAAGGGGCTCGATCATCCAGACGCCAGCCAACTCATTCCACTGGAAATGCCCGCCGAATTGACCATCATCCGTGAGACGAACCAGGACGAAGTGGTCCCCGGTGAGATACTCCACGCCAATGAAATTCTGCGCATGTATTACACTTCCCTCGACCACGACTACATCTTTGTGTTCAGCGTGGATGACGTTGGACAGATGAGCCAGTACTACCCGGCCGAGGGTTTGACCAGCATGCCCATCGCTCGGGGTAGACGAATCCCCCTCCCAGACCGTATCATCTTGGATGACTATGTGGGCAAAGAGCGATTCTTTGCCCTGTTCTCCAACGAGGCACTGGACGCTCGTGATGTTCGAAAAGCGGTGAACACCCGGCTGAATCAACTGGGGCGGTCCGGAAAGGACCTGAGTCTACTGAAGTCTCTGTCCCTGGATGCGCAACTGTCCACTATCTGGATCCAGAAGAGGTAAACTTTGGGCCGTTTCCAAACAGTTGCCCTGGCATTCCTTCTCTTGGTTGGATTGCCCCTTTCAACCCTGGCGGGCCCGACTCGCTTTGCGGTGGTTGTGGGACACAACGTCGGCAACCAGGAGACCACGACTCCCCTGCGCTTTGCCCAGAAGGATGCCTCCAAAATGGCCGGCCTCTTTGAACAACTCGGGGCCGTCTCTCCCGAGCACATGAGGACAGTCATCGGGGGCTCTGCAGAGGACGTGAGAACGGCTTTGGCCGACATTGAGGAGGCCATCGGCCAGACCGAAGGCCCCACCGAACTCTTCTTCTACTATTCGGGACATGCCGATCCTACGACCCTCCAATTGGGGACCACCCGTTTCACGTTGGAGGAGCTGAGGGGATACCTGGAGCGCTCTTCAGCCGATATCCGAATCGCCATCATCGACGCCTGCTACAGCGGCTCCATCATTCGAGACAAAGGGGGGAGACGGGTTCCAGCCATCGAAGTGCAACTCGCCGAAGGGCGGAAGGCCACTGGATTTGCCATCATCACGTCAAGCGCTGCCGGAGAACGTTCTCAGGAGAGCGAGGAGCTGCGTGGCTCCTTCTTCACCCACTTCCTCGCTTCCGGGATGCAGGGAGAAGCAGACACCTCGAAGGATGGCACCGTCACCCTGGAAGAGCTCTACGATTA
>CALFHQ010000591.1 GCA_937876385.1 uncultured Pseudomonadota bacterium | reverse complement strand
GCTCCACCGGCCTTCAGGGCGTTGGTGACTTCGTTGATGGAGTGCAGGTCCAGCTCCCTGATTCTTCTTTTCATGTAGGGCTCTGTCATGTTGAAACACTTGCACACGATGCGCCCTTCGTCTTCTCCCTGCATTCGGATGGTGATTCCGTGCTTGGCAAGGTCTACGCCACGACGTTGGGACCAGTTGTATACCGCTGCTTCAAGGGCTTCAGCACCCATCACGGAGCAGTGGATCTTCTGGGTGGGGAGTCCATCCAGTTCATCCACGATGTCGGCGTTGGTGATCCTGAGCGCTTCGATGGGGGAGAAGTTCTGTTGCTCGATGAGCTTGCACAGCGCTTCCGAGGCAGCGATGGCGGAGGTGCATCCGAAGGTGAGGTATCGGGCTTCTGTGATGATATCTTTGTGGGGCTCCGTTTCGTGTCGCTTGACTCGGAAGGTGAAGCGCATGGCATCTCCGCAAGAGATGCTGCCGTGTTCACCCATCCCGTCTGGATTCTCAATCTCTCCCAGGTGCGTGCCGGGCTTTCCGTGAACGGCATCCATGAACATCTGCTTCGTCTTCTCGCTGTAATTCCAACCCACAAGAGCCTCCTTCTGCTCCCTCCCCCGGATCTTGCCCATGGCAGCAAGGGAGGTGCCCACCCGGCAAATGAGACGCCGGTCCTTCAAGTCAGGTCCGCTGTTTGGAAGCGCTCCAATGGAACCCTTCCACCAATTCCACTGCAATACTTAATAGTTTAACGTTGGAAAGTCCAGCTTTCTAGCTACATCGAGTCGCCAAAACCCCGGGAAGATCTTCAAAGTGCGCAATTGAGTTTGACGATTGCCGGCTGGACTGGGAGAATGGTACGACTGTCGCGAGGTGAACACCGCTTCAACGGTGATTTCGCGCCCAACCGGAAAGGGTTCAGCAAATGAGTTGGGTCGAGGGACTGCTTATCAGTTTCATTGTGGGCTCTTTGATCTTGTCCCTGGTGTCGCAGTACCTGTTTGTGCGACTGAGACAGCTTCCTACTGTCATTTGGACATTGGCCTGGGCCCTGTACAGCGTATATTTTGGAGTCGATCTGGGGATTCGCCAGGTAGGCGTCGACCCTCTCCTGGTTGCCCTGAAGACCATGCTGGACGTGGGAGGTACGGCCCTGTTCGCCTGGGGCATATTGGTGGTTGCCTCCTCCCAGCGAAACTGGCTTCTCGGCGTGTTGTTTGCAATCACTGCGTTGGTTTCCATCTGGGTCACGAGCCAATTCCCCGACCCTCTGGTCGTTGCCCTCCCGGGGGCGGTGTTTGTTGCCATCGTCTACTCCACCGTCGCCGTCGTCTTGTGGAGGACCCCGAATCTATCTGCCGGCACTCGTCGCTACGCGGCCATAACCGTTGTCCTTGTTGGATTGACCCACCCCCTGCTGACCACCCTCTCCCTTGACCCCCAGTGGGTTGATCTGTCGTACGGGATGATGGCGTGCAGCGGAATCGCGCTGGTTTCCGCCGTCGTGGCGGTTTACGTCTCCTACACTCGGCGCCATCTCTCCCAGCAGACCAGCCGAGGGCGCTTGCTCCTTGAGCATGCTCAGGACGTGGTCTTCGTCGTGCGCTTTGAACCCACCTTGGCGGTGGAATTTCTCAGCCCCAGTTGCACCAAGGTTACCGGTTACTCTCCAGAGCAGATTTCCCGAGCCCCCAGATTCGTTCTGGGCCGCGTTGACCCGGCCGATCGAACGAAGATTCGGGATTTGTTTCTTGAACGTTTTGAGAGTTGCGACGAAGGAATGGTGCGGTTTAGAAGCAGGGCGGACAACTTGTTGTGGCTGGAATTTCGCCTCATTCGAGTGCGTGGGGACGACGGACGGATCCTCCGGGTTGAAGGGATCCTTCGAGACATCTCTGCGAGGCGAGAATTGGAAGAGCAGCTCCAACGCTCTCAGCGCCTTGAATCTTTGGGGCGTCTGGCCGGCGGAATCGCCCACGACTTCAACAATCTCCTCGGTGTCATCGTGGGAAGTGCCGAGCTGGGCAAGGAAAAGTTGTCCCACGGAAAGTCCCCTGACGAGATGTTGAGTCGGATCATCGATG
>CALFHQ010000590.1 GCA_937876385.1 uncultured Pseudomonadota bacterium | reverse complement strand
GGTCCGTTGCCGCTCTCGTGGAACCAGACGAACCTCTGCCGGGGCTTCCCCGGGAGGAAGCGCTCTCTTCGGCGAAAATGGAGGGACCCTACGTCCGGGTGCCCAGAACCCTCGCTCCTCGCCCTGGGAAGTGAGATGTCCAAGCTCCTCATTTACGACAGCGCACGAGCCCTCCATGCCGCCTTTTTGAACGGGCACCATACTGCCAGAGAGATTGCCGCTTGTTTCCTTGAGCGCATCCAGAAACGTGACCACGCTCTGGGAGCATTCCTGACGGTGGACGAAGAACAGGTGCTGCTCCAGGCGGATGCCGTGGACCGCAAGCGAGAAGCGGGCGAGCCCGTCGGTGCCCTCGGCGGCGTCCCGGTGGCCGTGAAAGACAACATTTGCACCCGGAACTTGAAGACCACCTGCGCTTCTCGGATTCTGCAACGCTTCGTGCCCGCCTACGACGCCCATGTTGTGGAACAGATTCGCTCTGCCGATGGGATCATCCTGGGCAAGACCAACCTGGATGAATTCGCCATGGGAAGCTCCACCGAATATTCCAGCTTTGGACCGTGCCGTAACCCCTTTGATCTCAAGCGGGTTCCGGGGGGCTCCAGCGGAGGTTCGGCAGCGAGCGTTGCTGCTCGATTGGCACCCCTCGCACTGGGAACCGACACCGGCGGCTCGGTGCGCCAGCCCGCTGCGTTTTGCGGCATTCCTGGATTGAAGCCCACCTACGGGCGGGTGAGTCGGTTTGGAGTAGCGGCCTTTGCATCGTCTCTGGACCAGGTGGGACCCATGGCTTCCAATCTTGACGACCTCAAGATGCTCTACGAAGTCATCGCCGGACGCGATCGCCGAGATTCAACCTCCCGAGATGTCGCATTGGCCCGTCCCATGGACCCAGGCTCGCTGCGTGTGGGAGTCCTCTCCCTGGAAGGAACAGGGGTTCAGGTGGAGAAACCCTCGATGCAGGCAGTGGAAGAAGTTGTGGCTCTTCTCGAAACCGATGGGCGGTCGGTGGAAAGGGTAGAAGCGCCTCTCTGGGAGCACGCCCTCAGCATCTACGCCGTCCTTTCGGCTGCGGAAGCCTCCTCGAATCTGGCCAGATACGACGGACTTCGATATTCCAGCCCGCCGGGTGAAAGAGAGGGGCTCAAGGAACACCTTCTGGCGACCCGGGAGGAGGGCTTTGGAGACGAAGTCGCCCGCCGAATTCTCCTGGGAACGTTTGTTCTCAGTCACGGGTACAAAGAGCGCTATTACCAGAGGGCTCTGGATGCAAGACGTCTCCTCCAGGAAGAGTTTGACCGTCTGTTTTCGCATGTTGACGTCCTCTTGACCCCGACGAGCCCCGTTGCCCCTTTTCTCCTGAAGGAGCGGTTGGACAATCCCTGGGAGATGCTGTCTGGAGACTATTTCACGGTGCCTCCGAGCCTCGCCGGGTTGCCCGCCCTGTCCATCCCCGTTGGACTGGACTCTGCTGGACTCCCCAGGGCCGTCCAGATGGTCGCACCCCATTGGAGAGAGGAGGACCTGTTTGCCCTTGGACGGACGTTGGAAGAAGCCGTCGGCACCCGCCCCGAACCCGACTTCGAAAGGGAGGACCGCCCGTGACTTCCTCCTTCGTGGCAACCATCGGTTTGGAGATTCATGTCCAACTGGACACCCAAACCAAGATGTTCTGCCGTTGCCGGCGAACCGTTGACGCACCCCCAAACAGCCACGTCTGCCCGGTGTGTCTTGGAATGCCTGGAGGACTCCCCGTGGTCAACCAGGGGGCCGTGGCCATGGGAGTGCAACTGGCTGAGGCCCTCTCCTGTACAATCCACAGGCAAAGCGTCTTTGCTCGCAAGAACTACTTCTATCCGGATCTCCCGAAGGGGTACCAGATTACTCAGCACGAAGCCCCGCTGGCCACCGACGGCGTGCTGGCCGATCCAGAGACCGGAGAGGTCGTTCGGGTCAGTCGGGTGCATCTCGAGGAAGACGCCGGAAAATCCATTCACCCTCAATCCGGGGAGCACTCCCTCGTGGACTTCAACCGATGTGGCGCCCCCTTGGCGGAAATCGTCACCGAGCCGGAGTTCCATTCCCCCGGCGCCGCCGTTGCCTGGCTCAAGGAGCTGTGGACGTTGGTGGATTTCCTGGGGATTTGTCGTGGAAGCATGGCTGACGGTGTGTTCCGTTGCGACGCCAATGTCTCCATGGCGAAAGTGGGTTGTGGCGAATTGGGGGTGCGTACCGAGCTCAAAAACATGAACTCCTTTCAAGCCATTTTGTCGGCGCTGGAGTTTGAAATCGATAGACAGACTGAGGTGTTGAGAACAGGGGGAAGGGTTCTCCTGGAGACTCGACTGTGGGATGAGGGTACCGGACAGACGCTGGTCATGCGTGGCAAGGAAGAGGCGCGGGACTACCGATATTTTGACGAGCCGGACCTTCCTGTGCTGATTCTTGAACCAATGTGGTTGCAAAGGGTCGTTGAATCCACCCGGGAAACACCCGGGGAGGTGCGGAGAGCCTTTGCCCATCGGTTCGGCTTGACCCGAGAGGATGTCGGGCGCTTCACCACCAGCCGGAAATGGGCTGACTACGCATTCGAGGCCCTTGAGCGTGCCCAGGACATCCCGGCCGTCTGCAACTGGCTCAACCGTGATGTTGCCAACGCGATTCACCAGTCGGGGGGCGACCCGTCGGCCTTATCAGTGGCACCCGACGACATTTCGAAGCTGGCAAACCTCGTCGAGTCGGGTACACTCTCTTTGCCCATGGCTCGCAACGTGTTTCGAACCATGTGGTCGCGGGTTTTGCCGTTGGCCCAATGTCTTGAGGATGCAGGGCACCAGGAAAGCGACGAATCCACCCTGCGAACCGTCGTTGGTGAACTCATTGACGAGTTCCCTGACGAGGCACGGCGCTACGTTGCCGGAAAAGAGAGCCTGCTGAGGTGGTTCGTCGGCCAGGCCATGCGACGAACTCAAGGGCGGGGCAACCCGCAAATCATCTCTCAGCTATTCGAGAAACTGTTGAATCGCAAGGAGCACCCATGACATTCGCCCCACTGGTTTTTAAAGGTGACCATATCTCCATCATCGACCAGACGGTGATTCCCGTTCAGGAGCGATGGCTGAGCGCCCGCACCGTGGACGAAGTCGCCCACGCCATCTCTGTGATGCAGGTTCGAGGGGCTCCCCTCATCGGAATCACAGCGGCCTTTGGTCTGGTCTTCTCGGCTCGAGGAATTGGCAGCACCGGGGACGAATTCATGGAATCCTTCGAGAAGGATGTGGAGACGCTGCGAAGCACTCGACCTACAGCCGTGAACCTGTTTTGGGCCCTGGAGCGAATGCGTGCGCTGGCGACAAAGCTCAAAGACATCGACCCGGCAATGCGAAACGAAGCCCTCACCCGGGAAGCCGAGAATATCCTGGCAGAAGACGTTGACATGTGCCTGGCCATTGGCAGGAATGGGGCCGTACTCGTGGAGCAGGGAGAGACCATCATGACCCATTGCAACGCTGGGGCTCTGGCGACGGGGGCGTACGGTACGGCTTTGGGAGTGATTCGAGCGGCCCACGAAGGGGGAAAGGGTATTCGGGTAATTGCCCGGGAAACTCGGCCCCGGCTCCAGGGCGCCCGGCTCACGGCGTGGGAACTTCACCGGGACAATATTCCTGTGACCGTCATTCCCGATGGGGCTGCGGCTCACATCATGAAGTCCGGGATGGTGCACCGGGTGATTGTGGGGGCCGACCGAATCACCGCCAACGGCGACGTTGCCAACAAGATTGGGACCTACGACCTCGCCCTCATCGCCCGAGCCCACAACATTCCATTTCACGTTGCGGCACCCCATTCCACGGTGGATTTCAGCCTCGATTCGGGGGATGACATTCCCATTGAAGAGCGGGATGCTGAAGAGGTCACGACGCTCAACGGAGAGCGCCTTGTGGCGAAAGGAGTGCCGGTAATGAATCCGGCCTTTGATGTTACCCCGGCGGACCTCATCGATTCCATCATCACCGAGGCCGGCATCGCTCGCCCGCCCTACACCGAGTCCCTGAAGCGGCTTCTGGGAAAACGAGGGTCATGAAGTTTGCTTCCAGCCTTCTTGTACTTCTGATCATCGGATTCCTGCTGCCAGTCCACGCCGCTGCCCACCGGAGCGAGGACTCAAAGGGGGATTCGGTGACGGTGGAGAGGTTTCCTCGCTCATTGGGGTTGGCATCGATCGATGTCGTTCGGTTTGACCCCGGCAAGGCGACGTTGAAGCTTGTGACGCCGAGATCGGGGAAGAGGCTCCAGCGAGTCGTGGAGATGCCCCAGTGCGTCACCGCCGTGGCCTGCGCCAATGCCAGCTTTTTCAAGGAAAACGGTGAACCTCTGGGGCTCATGGTTTCCCAGGGAAAGATGATTCAACCCCTGCGTCGGGTGCCGTGGAGCGTGTTCTGGATCGACGACAAGGGCAACGCCGGGATTTCAAATCGACGAGAATACCGGCGGGGGCCGGCCAGGAAACGCACGATTCAATTTGCTGTGCAATCTGGGCCTCGGCTCTTGCGCAAGGGGCGAATTCCATCCAGCCTCAAGTGGTCTCTCGCCCGTCGAACTACCCTGGGCATCACTGCGGACGGTGTCTGCGTGCTGGTGGTCACCTCTTTGCCCATGACTCTTGAAGGGGTCGCGGAGTTCGGCAAGGAGAAGCTGAACCTTGTGGAGATGGTGAACCTCGACGGAGGGTCTTCGACGCAGCTAATGGTTCCAGACGAAGGGATCTCGGTAAACGGTGTCCCCGTAGCGGTTGGACTGGCCATCTATCGTTGATTCCCTAGGAGAACTCCAGGAAACCGGGCGGGTAGGGGAGTTCTTGAGAGCGGTACAGTCCTTCCCAATCGAAGAGGGGACCTGGATCAGCCTTTCGTCCTGCTGGGATTGCTACATGCTCGTGACCGATGATTCCGTCGGGTTCGATGGGGAACTGGGCCCGCAATGCGGTGACGAGGATCTTCAAGGTGTCCATCTGGGAGGTGGTGAAGCCGTCGTCCTTTGTGGGGATGAACACCAGATCGATTCCCACCGAGCGGCCGTTGACGTCTGGAACTCCCTTCAACTCGCTGCGTCCTGAGTGCCACCCTCGACGGGATACTGAGACTGTCTGGTGGACCCCACCCCTTCGGTCGATGGTGTAATGGGAACTGACCTCACGTTTGGGATCAATGAAAATGGCCAGGGTCTGTCGCAAGGAGATGGCAGTGTAGTGGATGACCAACGTGTCCACTGTCTGTCCCTGGGCGCGTTGGTTGTGGCTTTGCGAATCGTACAGGGTTACTGGGATGCCCGAGTCCTCCAGGAACCCAATGATCTCCCGGTCGGCAGGGGTTTGGATCATTGGATGACTCCCCCGCCGATGAATTCCCTGACCACGGACAATTTCGAAATGGCGTCGGATGATTCGGCTTCCGGGATTTGTTCGAGCAGGCTGTGGATCCGTTGAGCCCGCTCAAGGGCGTCCTCGGGGGCCTCTGTCGGATTGAGCGCGTACTCCTGGAAGAATTCCTTCAACATCGGCTTGTACAGGCACAGTTCGTAGGGAAGGGAGCCGTTGAGCACGAAATCGGCGTCTCCCACATAGGGAAGGATGTGTTTCTTTTCGCTGCGCCTGACGTAGTGCCAGTGTTCGAGGGTCTGGCGAGGGCTGACGTTTCGATGTTTTGAGTCCCGGGCCATGCGTCTCATGAGTCGAAGGTCGGTGAATCGCACCCACTCCCCCTGGGAATCCAGCAATTGGAGAAGGGCTTCGATGTATATCTTGTACTTCACCTCTTCGGGGATTTGAACCGTGAGCCCTTTGTACATCCCGTGGAGGGTATCGATGAGGGCAATCTGATTTTTCTCCAGGCGGATGGGAATGGTCTCTTCTGTGCGGCTTCCCGACTTGAAGTCGAAGATTGGGGATTGGATGGTCTTTCCCGTCACCAGGCGTTCAAGATGCTCGTTCAAGAGAGGGAGGTCGATGGCTTCGGGAGTCTCGTAATCGTAGTCTCCTCGGTCGTCTCGGGGTTGGTCGTCGAGATTGCGATAGTAGTTGTCCACGTTGATGGCAACCAACTCGATTCCCTTGCGAGCCAGCTTCTCACTGATTCTCCAGGTCGTTGTTGTCTTCCCCGACGACGACGGGCCTGCCACGATGGCCAGGCGGACCGAGTCGCGTTTGTCGGCAATCTCTCGGGCCACGGCGTCCAATTCCCGGTCGAAGCGAGCCTCGGAGC
>CALFHQ010000589.1 GCA_937876385.1 uncultured Pseudomonadota bacterium | reverse complement strand
GGGCAGGAGCGAACTGCCGGCGACGGCGACGGCGACGGAAACGGCGACGGAAACGAGAACGAGGGGCAGGAGCGAACTGCCGGCGACGGCGACGGCGACGGAAACGGCGACGGAAACGGCCTGGGCTAGTCCTTTAGAAACGTTTTGTGTTTGTCGGCGATGGCTTGGGCTAGGTTGTCTAGGGCTTGGTAGTCGTTTTTGGTTGGGATTCCTTTGATCATTACCGGGTTTAAGAGTTCGACTTTGAGGTTGGGGATGAGGGAGGCGATTCGTTCTACGGCTTGGGTGCCCCAGCCGTAGGAGCCGATGACGGAGGCGAAGCGGAGCTTTGGTCTCAGGGCGTTGGCGAGGTGGGTGGCGTAGAAGACGTTTGGGTGGGGGCCGGCGTGGACTGTTGGGGTGCCGATGACGATTGTGGCAGCGTCTACGAGGGCGGTGGCTAGTTTCCCGATGTCGGTGACGGCGAGGTCGAAGGGGTGAACTCGGACGTTTCTGGCCGCCAGGGAGCCGACTAAGTATTCCACCATTCTTTGTGTGCTTCCATGCATGGAGATGTAGGGAATCACAACCTCGTTTTTGGGGACATCGTCGGTCCACTGTTTGTAGGCGTTCATGATCCATTCTGGCTCGTCGTAGATGGGGCCGTGGCTGGGAGCGATGAGTTCGATGTCCAGCTCATCCAGTCGTTTCAGGTGGTTTGTGATGAGCTTTCGGAAGGGCATCATGATTTCGGCGTAGTAGCGTTTTGCGGCCTCGAAGACGACTCCTTTGTCTTTGACGAAGAGGTCCGAGGTGGCGACGTGGGATCCCATGAAGTCGCAGGAGAACAGAATCTTGTCTTCTGCAAGCCAGGTGACCATGGTTTCTGGCCAGTGAACCCACGGCATGTGCATGAACTGCAGAGTTCTTCCGCCCAGGGAGACGGTTTCGTTGTCTTCCACGAGGCGAATGCGTGCTGGATCCACGGGCATGTGGTCCACCAGCATCGCCTGGGCCTTCTTGTTGGTCAAGACGACGGCATCGGGGTACATCTCCAGGACATCGGGGAGGGTTCCGCTGTGGTCTTGCTCGACGTGATGAATGACGATGTAGTCGATTTTTGGGACGTCTTGCAGTTGTGCAAGAAGGACATCCTTCTTCATGGGTTCCACGGTGTCGAGGAGGGCTATCTTCTCGGTACCTTCCACGAGGTATGCGTTGTAGCTGGTTCCGTCGGGAAGGGGGATCAGTGCGTCGAAGAGTCGTCGTTCCCAGTCAATGGCTCCCAACCAAGAAATTCCGTCTTTGATGATTCGCTTGTTCATTGTTCTCCTGGCCTATGGTCCAAGGGCAGTTGTTCCCGAGGCAATCTATGCATCCGATTTAGCAGAATCGAGGGGGAAGAACAAGAAGGGAGGGGGCAGCAGGCAGCGGGCAGCTTGCAGGGGTGGCGGCAGGGGGCAGCGGGGCGGGGGGAGCACACAGAGTATCCAAATTGGCTTTTTCCCAACGATGCCGTGTGATAGAGTCTGTAGCGAATTGAGCATAGCCCCTCGAATTTGGATTTGTGGACACCGGTATGAATGACGAGAACCCCTCTGACCTGGGTTTGGATGAAACCCTGGCGCCGAGCAGCGATAATGAGCTCTCTTCGGTTTCAAACTCAAGTGCTCACCCCACCGACCCCCTTATTGGCCGGGTACTTGACGAGCGCTATCGGGTTGAGAAGGTGCTGGGTGGTGGTGGTTTTGGGATGGTGTACATGGGGGTTCAGCTTCGCCTGGACAGTCGCCCATGTGTCATCAAGGTGGCTCGCCCTGAGCTGGCCCAAAGCGAGCAGTTTGCTGCCCGATTCGAGCGGGAAAAGCGTGCGATGATGTCGTTGCAGTCCCGCAACACGGTACAAATCATCGATTACGGCCGCACCGACGATGCCATCGATTACATCGTCATGGAGTTCATCGAAGGGAAAGAGCTGGCGGACGTTCTCCACCCGGCTTATCCCATGGACCAGCGGCGGGTTCTTCACATCGCTCGTGGAATCTGCAATTCCCTGGAGGAGGCTCACGCTGCGGGCATTCTCCACCGTGATTTGAAGCCTGGAAACGTGATGCTGGTGGATTTGGGAAATGTGGAGTTGGTGAAAGTCATCGACTTCGGCATTGCCCGTCTGGGGGCTTCCGACGAGGGGGACTTCAAGACCAAGACCGGCGAGATGCCTGGAACGCCGGCGTACTCCAGCTTTGAACAGTTGATGGGACAGTCTGATAAGGTGGATGAGCGCACGGACATCTACTCTCTGGGCGCCATGCTGTACGAGATGCTCACCGGTGTCGTGCCCTTTGGTGACGTCATCCGCTCCCGGCAGTTTGACTCCAGAACTCTCTATTTCGTCGCCCTGGCGCAAGCAAAGGCCACCCGCAATCCCACCCCCATCGAGACCCTCCGAACGCAGCGGGAGGTGCACCCCGAACTCAGAGAGCTGGTCTTTCGGATGCTCGACCGTTCCAGCATCAATCGCCCCCGGGACATGAAGGAGATTCAGGCGGCCTTGACTCGAATCGAGCGGGCGTTGGCAGCGACCCCTTCAACCTTTGATGATGGGGTGGGCTTTGAGGAGACGGCTGTGCCCGACTCCATGTCGTTTGGTGATTTGGCGACCAAAGTTGAGACCCCAGATGTGCAGCCGATTCAGCCGACCTCGAAGAAGACCCTTTGGGTGGGACTGGGAGTCGGCGGCGTACTCATCGCTTTGGCGTTGTTGTTCTTTCTTCTCAACGGCCGCGGGGCCACTGAGGAAGACCCGGCGATTGCCTCTCAAGACAGTGTATCGAGCCTCAATTCGGGGGCTGCTTCGTCGCCGGGGGCGCTTCCCACCGTGCCCGATGTCGTGGACGGACCCCGGGATTCAGTGGTCTTGCTGGAGGACGTACTCACCAAGGACGAAACCCGGGCCGAAGGTCTGCTCACCGCCGAAATCGCACCGGAGACTGCCGAGGATTTGTCGA
>CALFHQ010000588.1 GCA_937876385.1 uncultured Pseudomonadota bacterium | reverse complement strand
TCCTGCGGTCAATTCAGCCACCAACCGCTCCAGCAAATCCTGATAGGGTGTAAGAAGTGCCACCATCGTGTCGCACTTTGTTCTGCCTCGCTTTCCGGTGAGGTCTTCGGTGCCGATCCCCTGAGTCTTCGTGGAATTGGGTTTCAGGCTGTAGTAGCTCATCTGAGAGACCCCTCCGGAGAACTTCTGGGAGTGGGCCACTCCGAGGCCACCAATAAACAGTTGGGGACGAAGCCCCTCGGTGATCTCTTTCATGGGTGGGGTAGAGCCTGTCTTGTAGTCAAGCACGGCCACCCCTCCATCTTCGGCGACATCCAATCGGTCGATCTTCGACGTAAAAGCAATACTTTGTCCTTGGGGCGTCCACGAGAACTCGGTTTCCAGGTGGGCCGGCGCCCACCCCTCGTCAGCCCTTCGAATCTCTGCCTTCACGATGGTTGGGATCAGTCCTCGAAACTGCTCGAAGAGGTCGTGGGTGCCAAGATCGGGCATCTCCAACTCCCCGAAAACGGCTTCTCCGATCTCCTCCATGAGCTTCACGGCACCCTCTTCGTCCGCACGAAGGTCTCCCGTGAAGGGGCCGGGCAACCCCGGAATGTCACTTCGGTCCTCGTTCTCGTGGAAGGCTCTGAGGATGCGGTGGACTTCGGTTCCGTAGTCCCGGGCGGTGAGGATTTCTTCCACCTCCTCTTCCGGGCGCAATTTCAAAATCCGCTCGCAATACCAGGAGTACGGGCACTCCAGAAGGCGCTGGGTCTGGGTGGCAGAGAGGCGCTTTGGAAGGAGCTCACGAGGGGCTATGGCCCAAGCGTGTGCCGTCATCTTCAAGGACTCGACTTCAATGGACTTTTCACTGTCTGGCCAGTGGTATTCGAAGACAGTTCGTTTGACGAAGTGCTCTACCGGCAGCTCCAGCTCCTCCACCGCCCCCAGAAGGCGTTCCAGGAATCGGCTTCGCAGCATGGGCGTTCCCCCCTGCTGCCTGTGATAGCTGAATTGAACTTCTCGAGGCCTCGAAAGCAACGTGGCGAAATAGGAGGCTCGAAGCCCTTCCCAGTAGCCTGACGAGATCATCCCCATGTACGTTCTAGCGTCGTTTGGAATGAGGGGATTGGTGGGCTCCATTCCCGGGAACCAATCGTCAACCAGGCCGCAAAAGAGGGTTTGGTCTCGCTCCAGGAAGCGGGCCTGGGTGGGGTCTGCGATCATTACCGGGGTCTCACGGTTTCGAGGAGGCTGAACCCTGACGCCGGACACGAAGCCATTTACAAGCTCCAGGAAGACAGGCCAGGTGGTGCGAAGCTCTCCGTCTCCGTCGGGGCCACAAAGGGATTGGAGAATGGACACAAAGCGGTCCTCTTCCGGCCGCTCAAAGCCATCCAGAAGCCCTGCTCCGGTGAGCGTTTCAAGGAGGGTCCAGCTCTCTTTAGCCCAGGTGGCAACCGAGTGTTCCCCGGCTCCCAGGACGTTCAGCGGCGCCAATCCCTCCCGAATTCCCTCGAGGGTGCTCACCAACTCTGAGTAACTCACGTCGAGAGGATTGCCCCGGGTGATAGAGTCGGCCCGCAGATGCTCCTGGCGAGAGGCACAGGCCTCGATGAGGGACTTCAACCCGGACGCTACCCCTTGATTGGGTGCCACTTCACGCTCCAACTGATGGGCACCTTCCTGCCCTGACAGGGACGAAACCCCAAAGAGGGGATTTCGCATCAACGAGGCCAGCGATCGGTAATGCTCACCGGTGGCTTTGACTTCGGTCACCTGCGAGAGCATGGCAAACAACCACGATTGCGACAGGGGAGAGCCGAAAGTGGATTCTGCGTCCATGTTCCAGAAGGACAGCATCTGCTTCACCAGCGACGCCAGGTGCCACTCGCCGGTAACCACCAGCACGGTCTTTCCCTCTTCCATGTGTTCTCGAACCCGTTTGGCAACCCACATCGCCTCGTGGAACGGGTCCTCGCACTCCACGACACTACCGGGAAGCCATCCTGTGAGAATCTCCTTTGCCCGTTCACAAGTGTCCGGGCGCCTCAAGAGCGTTCGCTTCTTTCCGGCAGTGCGGTTGATGCGAGGAAACAGCATATCAACCAGCGGGGAAGTCTCCAGAGGCGGTTCCCCGCCATATCCAAAGGTCTTGAGCAGCCTTGAGGCCGAGTAGTCGGGGTGCTTGCTGTGGTAGTACGCCACCGAGCTTTTGACCCCCCCCGTTTCAGGCGAAAGCAGGTCTGAAGATCCGGCAGCGGCCATGACGTGGCAGTTTGGCTGGGCGCTCAGCGCATTCAGAACACAACGTTCCCCCTCGGTAGCATCGTCAAAACCGGCAACCCAGACCCCCTCGTAGCGACGGATGAAGTGAGGAAGTCGATCCCCCCGTGCGACCCTCCTGGCTTCCGATTCCCGGCGATGCACCGGATCGTCCACCCCCTGCAGGTGGAGCGATTCCACGTAGTCAGTGAGAAGGGAGATGACCTGCTGAACCGACTCGTCCAGGAGATGAACCAGGGATTCAATGGCACCCT
>CALFHQ010000587.1 GCA_937876385.1 uncultured Pseudomonadota bacterium | reverse complement strand
TTGATGCCGGCAAGCAACGGATTGGGTGTGTGGTATCTCCTGGGGGATGAAACATCCCAGGATGAGGGGTACAACATGCAGCAGATTCCCAAACCGGAGCAAGGGCTCTTCCATCGCCTCTTTCAAACCATGTCGGAGGCCTATTCTCTCCACACTCCAGAAGCCCTCGGCACGGCATTGCGAAGAGGGCATCTGGCAGTGGACCACCCCGGTCGAGGCAAGCCGTTTTATCTCCTCATGCCCATGAACACCCAGCACGCTGCGCTTCCTGGATTCAACGTGAGGGAGATCCTCCCCAACGCTATTCCCTCGCCGGGGGCTTCGCCTGACTTGGAGCGAACCAACGAAGCGGTGGAAGCCATTCAGAGCTCCCAGCGCATTGTCATTCGAGCAGGTGGCGGGGCCAGAGGGGCCGGGGAACAATTGCTTCGGCTGGCGGATTTGGTGGACGGCGTGGTGGTAACGAGTCCGGTGGTTTCCGGGGTGATTCCGTATCATCACCCTCGAAATATGAGCGTGGGGGGCTCCAAAGGGTCCATCTGCGGCAACTTTGCCATGGAAGAGGCGGATTTGCTCATCGTCGTAGGGAGCCGAAGTGTATGTCAATCGGACTCCAGCCGCACGGCGTACCCGGGGGCCAAACGGGTCATCCATATCAACAGCGACCTTGCAGATGCCATGCACTACAACGACACCATCGCCTTAGTTGGGGATGCAGCAAAGACCCTGGAGCGCCTCAACGACTTGCTCGATGAAGGAACGGGCGAGTTTGGGCCCTCTACAGTGATCGACGAGGTGCAAGAGGACTCCCCCTGGCTTCAGGCCTGCCGAAAGAGGAAGGAGGAGTGGGACGATTTCAAGCGGGTTCGTTACAACCAGGAGACCCTCTTCGATGAGAAGTTCGGGAGGGAGTTGTTGACCCAACCGGCGGCCATTCACGCGGCCGTGACCTGGGCTCGGGCAGGCAAGGTTGTCTCCTTCTTTGATGCCGGAGATGTGCAGGCAAACGGCTTCCAAATCGTGGAAGATGACTCTCCCTTGACCTTCACCGACACCGGAGCCAGCTACATGGGGTTTGCTGTCTCAGCGCTTCTCTCCACGGCTGTGGCGAAGGAGCCCTTCTATGGTCTCGCCTTCACCGGAGACGGTTCCTTCATGATGAACCCCCAGATTCTCATCGATGGGGTGGAGCATGGCGCCAAAGGAACGATTCTTCTACTGGACAACCGTCGCATGGCCGCGATTTCTGCACTGCAAGGGGCGCAATACGGCCAGGAGTTCGCCACCGACGATGGCGTCGAAGTGGACTATGTGGCCATGGCAAAAGCCTTTTCGGGGGTTCAGGCGTTTCACGGTGGCTACTGTCGGGAGTCCCTGGTGCAGGCCCTTGATGTTGCCAGAACCCACGACGGATTGAGCCTCGTCTATGTGCCGGTGTACTATGGGGACAATCCCCTGGGCGGCCTTGGGGCGTGGGGGCGATGGAATGTGGGAAATTGGGTTGATGCTACCCAGGATTTAAGACACAAAACGGGACTCTAGGAGGGCACATGAGAATTGCAGTAATCAATGAAACCAGCGCGGCTGACCACAACGCCGACATCGTTGAAGCCCTCGAAAATCGGGGTCACGAAATATTCAACCTTGGGATGAAGAAGTCCTTTGTAACTCCCGAGATTACCTAC
>CALFHQ010000586.1 GCA_937876385.1 uncultured Pseudomonadota bacterium | reverse complement strand
CTACCGAGGTGACCACGGGACAAAGTCGTCTACAGCCAGGGTCGGGGTTGTAGAAGAACCCCAGCCAATTTCCCCGAGTCCCATGGGGCATTCTGGTCTGTTTGGCTCGGCATTCGAATCCTGCCGAACACTCAATGACTGCAACTTGGATTGCCCCCAAGGCACGACCCAGGAGAAAATCGATGGTTTCGAGGGTCTCAACACGATTGCTTGCGCCAAGAAGATGTTCAATGGACGAGAATACAAGTATCTCAGGCGTGGCCCCTTTGTGCAGTGGTCCTACGATGGAACGCTAAAGCAAATCCGAATTGAAAGTGGAAACGTGCCAGACGGTCCCATGATCGATTGGCATTCGACTGGTGCCATCGCATGGAGGGGAGAATACAGACGTGGCTCTCCGTGTGGTCGAATCGAGGTTTTCAACAGTGAAGGGACTCCCATTCCGGCCGAGGGCATCTATCAGAATCTCTACCACTGCACAATCACGGCCACCGGTGCTGACTGTGCTCCATGTCGGTAGATGTCATTGTCTGTCATCCTTCCTTGCATGTCGAGGCTGTCGTACGGGACTCGCTCTCAGGAGTCAAGCCTCCTTCGACGGAGGTGAGAACCACCCCCGGCGCCCGTCGCAACCTCCAAACTGTTACTCCCTTGTGACTCTTCCCAGCCCCGGGTTCCAGCCGGGGAGTATCCCGCCAAAGCGGGATCTTGTCCTCTCATTCGATGCGAGGCTGGACCGTCGAAGGCAGAATGTCACGCCCGTTTACCGCACCTCTCCCTTCATCACAAATCTTCTCCTGGCGTGCGCAAACCGACCCCAACTCCCGTTAAGTCTCAGTGTGTTCGGAATCCGCCGGCACACCGGATGTTGGCGGAAGGCCGTTGGCTCTTTGACCCATTGGCACGGGGTATGGGTGGATTCACGCGCTGGGTGGCCAGCTCAAAATGTGCGGTCAGTGCGCACCGAGGACGTGTCACCGAAGAAGGTTTCGCCTCACAGCGAAATCCAACCCGGTCACGTCTCCGGGAATTGCAACCCAGAGCTTCCCTCACAAATGACCTCAAGGGAGAGGTGTGCGAACTTCAGGGTGACGAAGGACTCCCTTCTTCCCCCTGCGCAAGCTCTCCTGGAGGTCATCAAGGGAGACCTCTGTCAACAGGAGGATACCTCCGCTAACTCTGTCAGGCGTTCCCGGACCTTCTCCTGTGATGTGAACCGACAAAAAAACCCTTGCTGTGTGCCATTCCCAGCCATATCGTGTTCCATGCATGTAGCACAAAGTGAGGCTGGGGAATGTCAACAACCAAGTTGTGCCCATCTTGCCGAGAACAGATCAAAGCGGATGCTATCAAGTGTCGGTACTGCGGCACGATGCTCGACGGTGGCGGAAGGCCGCTTCGTCGCGGGTGGGTGATGTGGCTCATCGCGGCTCTTGTAGTGGCCGTGGCCGCCGGATTCTGGTGGACCCATCGAAGCGAAGGTGAAAGCGAGAAGAAGAATGATCCCTCGCAAGCTGAATTGAAACTCCAGAACCAGGACGAGGAGAAGGCAAAGCTGGAAGCAGAAAGACCACGAATGAAGGAAGAAGCGGTTGCCCGGGAAAGGGCGGAAATCACTCGCACTGAAGCGGAAGAAGCGGCAAGAGCGAAGGCGCAGGAAGAAGCGGTTGCGGATACTCCGAGCGAAGATGACATGGTTCGGATTCCCGCCGGGAAGTTCTGGATGGGTTGCAACAGTCGAGTGGATTCAAAGTGTGACGCTGACGAGAACCCCTACCACCAGGTCTACCTGGACGAGTACTGGATCGACCGTCACCAGGTGACGTTTGGGGAATACCGCAAGTGTGTGCAAGCCGGGGGGTGCAGTGCTGCCCACGCTTCGGACGGCGAGTGCTTTGTGTGGGATGGCAAGGACTGGGACGGTGAGAGGCTCGACCCGAGCTTCATGGGCGATGAGCAGCCAGTGGTGTGCGTCGATTGGTCGCAAGCAAGGGCATACTGCACTTGGTCTACGAAGCGGTTTCCGACGGAAACGGAGTGGGAGAAGGCGGCTCGAGGAACCGATGGCCGGAAGTACCCGTGGGGCAACGAGGAAGCGATTTGCGAGCGTGCTGTGATGAATGACGGGGGCCAGGGGTGCAGCAAAGACCGCACGTGGCCCGTTTGTTCCAAACCGAAGGGCAACAGCCCCTACGGGTTGTGTGACATGGTTGGGAACGTCTCGGAATGGGTGGAGGATTGGTATGGTGAGAAATCCTATGAGAATCATCCGTCCAGAAACCCGCAATGTGTGAAGAGTGGGCGAGACAGGGTTCTGCGCGGCGGCAGTTGGGACGACATTTCGAGGGGGCCTGCGCATATCGAATCGCAACTGGTCCAATCCTGACAGCAGGAGCAACCTCCGCGGGTTTCGTTGCGCGTCCCGTTCCAGGTGATTGGGGGGCGGGCTATGGGCAGTGGGCAGCGGTCGAAGGCGCGTCGCTGCAAGCTGAAACAATCCCCCAAGAATGGAAGCGGCCTTGCAGAGCATGGCTTTGATGTTGTCTAGGGTATCATCGAGTTCGGTCTCGACGTGTTGGGCGGCTTGGAATCATCCTGGACATCGAGCCCATCTGCGACTCTTCCCAGCCCCGGGTTCCAGCCGGGGGGTATCCCGCCAAAGCGGGATCTTGTCCTCTCATTCGATGCGAGGCTGGACCGTCG
>CALFHQ010000585.1 GCA_937876385.1 uncultured Pseudomonadota bacterium | reverse complement strand
GCTTCTGATATTGGGAGTTTTCGAGTGCAAATATCCGGGACCCCTTGACCTTGTTTTCCATGGTACCCAAGTTGTCATCAGGCAATAACCGGGTCGAACGAAACAGCACGTTGTTTGCCGAGTGAGGGAATCCGGATGGAGAGAGCAAGAAATGAAAAGGAATCCATGGCTGTAGCAGATTCGTTCTACTGCCGAGCCAAAAAGCGACGAGTAGCTTTGGGTGAATGTCTGGAAAAGTATGTCGACGCAAACGCCTTTGAAAAAAGTCGAGCGGCCTGTTGGCGCTGCTATCAGGGGCGGAAAAACAGACAGGAATTCTCCATCGGCTAGGGGGCAGCAGTTCGCCCGATTCTTGTTCGGGACTGGGGGCTTGAGTATATGCTCGATTTCATCCCGCCTCAATACCCCACCTGTGACCCCCTCCACCCTCCCCGGCCGCGTTGTGCGCTAGCATTTCTTCAGCGCAACGGATGATGAATCTCACCCAAACGGCCGGGGGGTCTCCCCCCCTCAATCAGCCACTCCCATGACCGCTCCAAACTACAGACGGCGCCATTCCAAAAGGCCCTTCTTGCCCTATATGCCGGCAGGAGGTATACTCTGGCGCTTCCGAGGCCATGCTGCGCCTCGGTTCGAGGACGAACCGGACGACCCCACAACCAGGGACGGCCAGTAAAAGAGGTTGGCGCGAGTGAAACGGGTCTTGTTGATTGTCACCTTGTGTCTGGGACTTGCAAGCCAAGTCCACGCCGATCCGGCCGAGACCCTCGGTCTCTCCTGGGAGGGACGAGGGAGTGCAGGGGCCAACCTGGCGTCTGTGTCCGACTTCAGCGCCACCTGGTACAATCCAGGGAACCTCTCCTGGCTCCAGCATGGACAGTTCTCTACCTCCTACGTTCACCTCTTCTCGAAAATGAAACCGAATGGAGCAAGAACCTCCTCCGGGAGCTTCCTTGAGATCGGAATGGCAGTCCCTGTCTTTCCCCATCCTAGACATCCAATCTGGTTGGGCGCTGCCATTTTGACCCCAGCCTCTGGTTTCTACGAGCTGGACCTGTATCCAAACCAGGAGCCAATGTTTGTCTCCTTGAACGCCAGAGAGCGACGTCTCTCTCTCTCCATGGCGCTGTCAGGAAAAATACTCTCGTGGCTCTCCGTCGGGGCAGGCTTTGAAATGCTTCCCACGGTGGACGCCGTCGTGGACCTCGACCTGGGAGATTCGGAAGGGGACAACAGCGTTCTGGTGGACGTGGGATACCAGCTCAGCCCCATCGCAGGATTGACCGTTCAACCCATCGAAGAGCTACGCCTGGCGCTGGTCTATCGGGGAAGAAACTACACCGACATGACCATCCCCGTGAACGTCGTTGCCGAAGGGATCGAGTTGCAGGCCCAGGTGCACTCCAGAGCCTTCTATGTTCCCCATCAGGTCGGGTTTGGCATCGAGTGGTCCTTCCTGGAGCACTTCTCCGTCGAGGCAGATGCCACATGGAAGCAGTTCTCCACGATGCCAAACCCATCTCCGGCGGTTTCCCTCTTTGATTCCGACGGCGCTGAAGCGATGAAGGCCGTACCCGAGAGCCCTAACAGTCGAGATGTGGTCGTTTTCTCCACTGCATTTCGCTACCGGGGCCCCATCGAAGCGACCTTCGGGTACCGCTTCTTCCCGGCCGTGGTGAAAGACCAGACCGGAGTCAGCAATCTACTCGATTCGGATCGACATACCCTCGCTGCCGGGCTCCGCTACGGGCTGAAACCCTCCTCCGAATCTCCCATTGAAATTGGCTTCCACGGCTCGTTGTCTGGGACCATCTACACCGACCGAGTCCTGGAGAAGGAACAGATTCTGGTGGACAATGCAGGATACCCATCGCTGGAGTATGGTGGCTTCAGGATCGGGGCTTCTGTTGGATTGGATGTCCGGTACTGAGGATTTGAGAATGCGAAATAGACCCCAGACACATACAGTCGGCCGCACAGGCTACACTCTCCTCCTGCTTGTTAGCGCCGCTCTTCTCCTCCTCGCCTGCAATGAGTTGGGGTCAGATCGTGATGGGGATGGACTCACAGACGAACAGGAATTGGCCTTCGGCACCGACCCGGACAACCAGGACACCGACGGCGATGGGCTCATTGATTCCAAAGACCCAGAACCCCTGGATGCAGGCGTCAAAGACAGCCTCATTATCGATGCAACCCTCACTCCAGCAATGCTCACTGACGGGGAGTGGTCCGCTCAGCTTTCCATTTCGTTGTGGAATCAGAACCAGGAAGCTGTTGTTGACGGAGCCATCGATCTTACCACCGACCTGGGCTCCATCGGAGACGTCCAGGAAGCTGAACCCGGCCGATTCCTCGCCGTGGTGACATCCAAGGAGCCCGGAGTCGCCCGAATCCAGGTGGAAGCCCGAAACAGCCTCGGTCGACGACAGGAGAGGGTCCTTCGGGCCTACTTCCTGGAGACGGTAATCCCCCGTCCTGGAATCAACACCAGTCCTTACACCGGGGCCGGCGGCATCGATGGGCAGCTTCGAGTCTATACGGTGGATGGCCCCTCCCTGGAGGACCCTGACGGCGTGCCGATTCCTGCTCCAGACAGCTATGTCTACGTCGAGTTGACGTACGACCCAGAAACCCACTTTGAAGCCTGGTCCGACGAGTCCGGCATCGTCGTGTTCTCGGACCCCGCCCTGATTGGCCCGGTGAACGTCACGGTGGCTCGCAGCGGCTGCAAACCCTACACCATGGTCGCAGTCAACGCCCTCCACGTCAGCGTTCCCATGCACCCTTTCGACCCCATCCCGGGAATTGATGACGACAAGGTCGGAAACGTCACGGGCGTAGTGAGAGGTTTCGATGGAGCATACGGCGTAGCCCCGTTTCCCTCCTCCTCCCTCGAAAAGTTCAACATCGGAATCGTTCAAAGTGGGCTCAAGAATGTGGAGCTTGTTTCTCTCTCCATGAGCTCTGTCCTCTCTTATCGGGGAATGGCCGAGACCATCGTCTCTCCCTTCGATCTCGTGCCCCCCAACATGGTCATTCACCGTGAGGACGAGCCCGAAGAGGCTCGCTATACCCTCTATGGGCTAAAGCCCGGTAAGCACCTCATCTACGTCTTTGCCGGCGAAGGATTCAATATCATGGAGACGGTGCAGGACCCCTACGCCCTTCGCTTTGTCCCACGAGCCTTCGCAGTCGCTATTGTGCAGGTGGAGGCGGGAGAAACCGCCGAGGCTGACCTTCTCCTCAATATCGATCTCCTCAAGCAGAAAGAAGATGACGTGGAGTTGTTCCACGTGAACATGGGACACTTCCCCGACGACACCATGACCCAGCAGCCCTTTGCCAACGGTCTCCTCATGCCGGTGGTGGATATGGGACGCTACGGATACATTTTTGTGGACGTAAACGGCTCCTACAACCAACCCGACTTCATCAATCCGCTGGACTTGGTCTTCCCGGATCCAGAGCACCCCGCCATGAAGGCTCTGGGCGTTGACCCATACTACATGCACGTCGGTTTGGCCGGTCGAGGGACCCTTCTGGGCGCCGACCCCCCCGGCATCAGCACCTGTATTCGAAGAGACCAGGTTCCCTCGGGGACCATCTCCATGGATCGAGACTATGTCTGGCTGCGGCCCCCCGAGGGGCTCTCCCCGACCCCGCCGGATCGCACCATTGCCCCTCGGTGCAAGGCAGGCACGGTGACTCCCAATCCACCCGGCTCATGCTTCATCCTGGATGACGACACCGAAGTTCCCACTCACATGATTCCCCTCGACCGAGTGGGGGGAAAACTGGTCAATCGCACCATTTCCTGGAAGCAGGTCACAAGACCCCGAGGAGCCGATCTGTACGCCGTGCGGTTGGGTTATCTTCTGCCTGCCCCCCAAAATCCCATTGTTCCGGGGTATAGTATCGGTGGTCCCGAGTCCCACAAGCTTTGGGAAGTCGTCGCCCCGGGAAATGTCACCGAAGTGGTCCTGCCAGTCCTTCCACCAGCGCTTTACCCGGACGGACTCCTCAAGAACCCCGCTCCCTCCCTGGATGACCCCAAAGCCCTGCAGCGGTTTGGCCCGCACACATTGGAAGTTGAATTCAACGCGTACCTCATGGGGGAGGTAGAGCCCTTCAGCTACAACGATGGGTTCCAACTAGACGAGATGAACCTTAATTCTTTCTCTGTGAGCCAGGACAGCTACCCCTTCACTGTGCCGGATTCCGAGGTCAACTGACATGCGAACCAAAGGGGCCATCGGCATCTTCGATTCGGGCATTGGCGGGCTGACGGTGGCACGAGAAATCGCCAACCTCATGCCCAACGAACGCCTCGTCTACCTCGGGGACACGGCTCGACTTCCCTACGGCTCCAAGTCCTCCTCCACGGTCATCAAGTACGCCCTTCGAAACGTGGGCTTCCTGGCGAAAACCCCGTTGAAAGCCATTGTCGTGGCCTGCAATACGGTGTCGTCGGTGGCCCTTCCAGCCCTTCGAGAAATGGTGGATATTCCCGTCCTCGGAGTCATCGGCCCCGGCGCTCGCACCGCCGTTCAGGCCAGCCGGAGCGGAATCATCGGGGTCATCGGGCAACCGGGAACCATCAAGAGCGGGCGATACGAATCCGCCATCCTGCAGTTGAACTCCGACGCCAAAGTGTATTCCACTACGACTCCACTGTTGGTTCCACTGGCCGAGGAAGGGTGGTTGAACACAGAAGTCTCAAAGCTGGTCTTGAAGAGCTACCTCGAGCCCCTCGTAAGCCGCGGCATAGACACCCTGGTCTTGGGATGCACTCACTACCCGCTGTTCAAGCCGGAAGTGGAAGCTCTGTGCAAAGATGAATTCCAGCGAGACGTCGCCCTGGTGGATTCAGCCGTCAGTATCTCCAGAGAACTAAAGGGGATGCTGGAACGAGACGGCTTGCTCAATCCGCACCCTGCACCCGTTCATCGATTCTACGCCACGGACGATGTGGATACCTTCAAGAGGGTGGGGCAGGCGTTTTGGGGACAGGACTTCCCGCAAGTCCTTCACGTAGATTTGTAGCAACACCTCGGCCAGCGATCATCCCCGTAAGCTTCGTCAGTCGACTGATGGCTTGCTCGATGTACAGAAGTACGCCTCCGCCGCCATGTGCGCCGACTTCCTTGCCTCCGGGGCGCTAGCTGGCCGAGATAACCCTGTTTAGAGCTGGTAAGAGCGAATTTTGGCGATGAGGTGTTTTCTGGATGGGTGAAGCTGCTCCAACTGCCCCAGCCAGGCCGAGACTCGGCGAGGGTTTCCCGTCATGCTCGTGGCACTGCGGAAGTACTCGAAGAGGGGCTCCGGGACGTGGTCGGAGGTCCAGTCGTCATAGGTTCTGAGGAACAGTTCGTACTCGGAGAACGCCACGTCGTCTCTCAGGTTACCAACGGCCTCGAGCTTCTTGCGGCGAAACATCGTGCCGACCAGAATGGTCTGGAACGGATCCGCCGGAGAAACACGCTTCCGCTCCTCTCCGCTGGTTTCCCAGTAGTCTGGATACACGTAGTCAACTGTTGGATGCTGGTCCAGATGGTCCGCCAACACGGCCAGCAGTCCCGGCTCAAAGCGGTCATCCGCGTCGAGGAAAACCACATACTCCCCTCTGGCCAGAAAGAGTCCGAGATTGGCTGCGGAAGCGGGGCCTTGATGGGGAGTTCTAAGAGAACGAACTCGGCGGTCGTTGAGCCACCTCGATACGAGCAGCCCGGTGGAATCCGTGGAGCCGTCGTCGACGATGATGATCTCATAGGAATCCGCCGCAACGGCCTGGTTCATCGCACTTTCCAGTGCCCGTTCGATGGTCTTTGAACTGTTGTGAGCTCGAATGATGATGGAACTGCGGGGCGTCATACTCACCTGAACCTCATGGGAACCAGGAGAAAATTCACGACTTCGGGGGGCAAGCCCTCCGGAACGAGCCCTAGAATAGACCCCCTTTGCCGGACAATCAACCACTTGCCGTCTTCGACGAGCCCCTATCCACCGGAAATGCCGCCATCTCAAAGGTCCCTTTGGGTCCCAGGCGCAGGGCGTGAATGGCCTCGGGTTCGTAGATGACGATGGCGCCCTTGACCAGGAACGGTTGGCAGCAGGGACAGTTGTTGTCAAAGAGTCGGGTGGGATCGAAGTTGTCCACCCGCTCTGTTTGTTCGTCCTTCGACAGGTCGTCCAGTTGAACCAGGCAGAACTTCCCAACGGCGTCCCACTCCTGTTTCGGGCCAAAGAGGGATGCGATGACCTCTCCCCAATCTGTCTCGTCTCCAAGTTTTCCTTTCACGGTTTCAAGCTCTTTTCTGGTTGAAGTAGCCTTCATTGAATCGCTCCTTGTGTTTGGTTAATGAATCCAACTGTCTTGTTTGGGGGTGTTGCTGCTTCGTCGAGAGCCACCAATCAGTTCTCGCAATGCTCGGTAGGGCGCATCCAACCCCGCACGGTGATCCTCTCGATGCCGAAAGAGGAACCGTCGCATCTCCGGGGAGGGAAGGTTCGAGGCAGCGAAGATCCACGACTCGAGGATGCTGGAGTCTCCCCGGGCGCTGGGGAACAGGCGAATCAGTGTTCGAGCGGCCGTGTCGGTGCCGATCCCCTCAATGACGTCGAAAAGTTGCAGCCGCTGAAAGAAGTCCAGCTCGGGCCACATCTCTTCAATGCGAGACAGGGCCTCTTTCCCCCCCTCGATGAGTGCAAAGGTGGCTTCCGCCAACGCCTCCTCGTTGATGTCCACCCCCAGTGTCTCGATGACTTCCTGCAGGCGCCCGCTAAACGGAACCTGCCGAGCCACCGATAACAGGCGTCTAAGGCCCGCCGAGTAGCGAGCATCTTGCAGTCCCATCTGCAGCGCAGGAATGCAGTTTGGCGTGCATCGGGCAACCAACGCCTCGACGAGGCGCTTCTCTTCCGGCAGGACGGCCACATCCAGGGAAGCCAACTCCACCAGTCGCTCAAACGGGGTTCCACCCCACGGGCGGTTGCTGCGAACGCACCGATTGGCCGCCAGGGCCCCCACAAATCCCCGAATGAGACGACGCAAATGGCTGGAAGACTCGGTCAACCCCACCCGAACCAGGCTCTGACAGATGAGCTGCTGGAATCCAGAGTCCAGGGAGTCGATGAGGTCGTCCATTCGAGGTCCCAGATCGTCTAGTCTAGATGCAAGCACCTCGTCGAGAGAGTCCAGCGGGGAGTTGACCTTGAAGAACTCCGGGAAGTCCCGAAGGAGGGTTCCTCTGCGCTGTTGAATCCAACCCACCGCCATCTCGAAGAACGGGGCCTCCGGGGCCAATCCTGCGAAGGTGTCGAAGAGAGCCAGTTGCGCTTCCATCTCCCGGTTGCCACGCAGTCGAAGGAAGCTCTCTAATAGGGGAATCACCCCGGCGCATTGAAGCAGAGCCCCGGCATGGAACAGACGTCCCATCCCCATGACGTCGAAGATGGGGCCCGACGCTGCCCGGCGAAGGAGAACCTCGGCCTGAGGTCGGGCCCGATTGCCCAGAAGCTCCATGGCGGTGAGCACTCCCCAGGTTCTGGGATTCGCATCGACCTTCCGGCCTTCTCGGACGAACCGGGCGATTAACTCCGTCGCCTTTGCCGGGGCGATCTTCGCCAGTTGGACAATCAATTCCCCGGCGGTGGTGTCGGCCAGATGCGGCCAGCTTTCCACCAACTTGTCGGTCATGGGCACCAGTCTTGACGGATGAATCTCCTCGGCCAGGCGAGTGCCGATGCGCTCGTCGGTGGATAGCAACCAGCCCTCCAGGGCGCTATCAGACAGGACGTCGCTGGCTTCCTTCCATTTGGACTCGTGTCCCATCCGGCGAGTCAGCGAGAGCCGTTGCAACAGCCATTGCATAGCGGCCGGATCGGACAGTCGCTCCGGGGTGAGGAAATCCAAGGACACGGTTTCGTTTGCCTTCATGCGGTTCTCCTTTCTAGTATGTTCGGGGTGTGGGTCTCGAAAGGGACCCTATGTATACTTATCGTCGTTCAGGCGAAAATGCGGAGGTTGGGGTGCGTTTTTTTGGAAGTTTTCTCGTGCTGGTCGTGTCCTGGACTCTCCTCAACCCCGCTTCCACGGCCGCTTCGGGGCTCTTGCCGGTGGTTTTGTGCAAAGGGGTCCCCAAAACAGTCACCTGCAAGAGAATCGCCCCCGGATTGCCTTTTGAGACCGCTGCCTACGTGTACAAGGGAGCGAATCCGGGACCGGTTGTGCTTGTTCAAGCGGGGATTCACGGCAACGAACCGGCAGGAACGTTGGCGCTGGAGGAGTGGATTCAAGAACTCAAAGTGACAAACGGAACCTTGGTGCTCATTCCTCGGATGAACGTCAAGGCGCTGGAGGTTGGGCGACGCTTTGTCGATCGTGACCTCAATCGCTCGTTTCCCGGGGATGGCGATGCAAGGCAGTTGGAGTCAAGACTGGCGAGCTATCTCTACAAGTTCGTTCAAGAACTTCACCCCGAGCTGGTCATCACCCTCCACGAGAGTCGGTTGGATCAGGTTGTCCACAAAGCCTGCTGCGGCCACTCGTTGATTCACGTGACCCGCTCTCCATCGAAACGACTCAAGGCCGTCCTCCAACGAATCAACCAAGACGCAAAGACCCGCTTTGACCGCTTTGTAGCGCACTATGCCAGAGACCGTGGGGCCTGCTCCGAGACCTATATCGATGACTTTGGAGCGGAGGCATACTCGGTAGAAAGCTGGGTCAAAGCCCCCCTCCCTCAACGAATCACACTCCACCAGCAAGTCGTTCAGGCATTTCTAGATGAATGGGGCGTGAAAACGAATCTGCGGTGACGTTGCTAAGGGAAGGTCAACTGCGATTCCTTGGCTCAAAATTGTCAAGTGTCCGGGTCAGACCCCAGGGCTGGAAGTCACCTGTGCTTGACTTCGGAGTCGACTGGAATTACTCTGATTTTGCTCACAAGCCAAACCCTAGAAGGATGGAGAACGTCATGTCTCGAAGCCTGTTCGCTGCCTTTTGCCTGATTCTTCTCGCTGTGTCTCTTCCCGAGACCTCCGCATCTGCCCAGGTCATTAAAGACCACTACATCGTGTTGCTTCGACCCGGTGTGAATACCGCAGATGTGGCCAGAGGATACGGCGTCAATGTGCAGAAGAAGTACTCACATGTGATCAACGGATTCGCCGCCGAGTTGCCGGCTCAGGCCTTGCAGGGCTTGAGACACAACCCCAACGTCGTTGCCGTCCAGCCGGACCGGTTGGTAATGGCCTCTGCTCAGGTTTTGCCCACTGGCGTGGGTCGAATTGGAGCCGATCTGGAGTTTACCCCCGCCCCTGTGAATGCAGGCGTTGCAGTGATTGATACGGGAATTGACCTGGATCATCCGGATTTAAACGTCGCTGCAGGTGTCAACTGTCTCCGAATCGACCGCAAGACCGGAGATTGCAGCGACGGAGGGGATGATGACAACGGGCATGGAAGCCATGTGGCGGGCACCATCGGCGCGTTCAACGACTCCAACGGTGTCGTGGGCGTGGCGCCTGGAGTTCGCCTGTTTGCCGTAAAGGTCCTGGACCGAAAAGGTTCTGGAACCCTCTCCAGCGTGATCATGGGGATGGATTGGGTAGCTCGAAATGCAGCCTCCCATGGAATCAATGTTGTCAACTTGAGCCTCGGCGGAACCGGACTGGACGATACGGACGGCAACCCGGACGGATGCCAGGTGACCCAGGATGCAGAGCATCAGGCATTGTGTGCGCTCATCGACGCCGGAATCACCGTGGTCGTGGCGGCAGGAAACGAATCTGACGACACCCTTTACCACACGCCAGGTGCCTTCGACGAAGTGATCACCGTGTCGGCGTTCTCTGATTTTGATGGTCTCCCAGGGGGATTGGGAGAGGGTGTGTTCGCCTTTTCCAGTTGCACTGAAAGCGAAGACGACTCGTTCGGGTGTTTCTCGAACTACGGCCACGACGTGGATATCATGGCGCCCGGAATGGGAATCTACTCTACCTACAAGAACGGCGGATACGCCACCATGAGCGGGACCAGCATGGCCACACCGCATGTGGCCGGCGCTGCTGCCGTGATTCTGGGCAACGACCCCACCCTGAGTCACTACCAGGTGAGAGAACAGTTGCTAGCGAACGCTGACCCGGCACCCTGTGCTACGGTGGATGGAATCTGCCTGGATGATCCAGACGGAATCCAAGAGCCCCTTTTGATGGTGGGAGTGCCGCAGCCTTCGTGTGCTCTCGATCTTGAATGCGACGATGGGGTCTTCTGCAACGGCGTTGAATTGTGTATGAGCGGGGTATGTG
>CALFHQ010000584.1 GCA_937876385.1 uncultured Pseudomonadota bacterium | reverse complement strand
TCGACCACCAAGCCCGAAACCTGCCGCTGGAGCGCCCCCCGGGACGCTCCCTGTCCACCCTGCACATTCTCGTGCCGGAATCCGTCACCCCAGATCGTCTGGCTCGTGCCCACTTCCAGGTGCGGGGCGGAACCGTCACCTGGCTCCTTCCCGGCTCCTCTCTGGCATTGGGCCTGGAGACAAGCAGATAGGGGGAGCTCCTGTGCGCAAATCGGTTCGAGGCAATCCACCGGATGACTCCGTTGCGTACGAGGGAAGAGAAGGGGGGAGGGAGGGCTTAACGCAAAGAAGGAGAATGGGTGCCCCGATACCCATTCTCCTTCTCATTTGAAGGACCCGGCGAACCGGGCCCTTCAGTCTCGATTCAGCAATTATTCGGTTTCGTTGTTGCTGAAGATGGCCGGGGCACTTTCCATGGCGCACTCACCGTAGGTGGCGTTGGCGTCGCCGTGGCCGTATCGCTCGAAGGTCGACTGGATACCATCGCAGTCGAGGTCGGCGTTGGCCGTGGTGGTGAACTCAGCGTCGGCCAGGGTCAGGTCGTTGCTGACGTATGTGTACACGAAGTAGTGCTGGTCGGACATCTGGAACTTCAGAGCACTCCAGATGGCGGTGTCCCAGTAGCCGGGGGTTACGTCGCATCGGTCGTCAGCATCGGCGTCCGGTCCGCCACCCACACCAGAGGAGCAGCAGGTGCCTTCGGTCGGGGTCACGCCGGTGTCGCCGTTCACGAACTGGCAAGCAACCTTGTTGCCCGTGCCTTCTTCGGAGCGGGGAGCTGAGTAGTACTCAGCAGCGCCCTTGTAGATGCCGGCCAACATTTCGATGGCTTCCGACGTCTTCGCCTTTCTCATGTACTTGATGAAGGCGGGAACGGCCACGACTGACAGAATCGCCAGAATGGCAACCACAATCATCAACTCAATCAGCGTAAAACCCTTGGAATTCTTCATGGCTCTCCTCCTTAGGAAAGATAGAAAATGAATGACTCAGCCTCCCAGGCTTTTCTCCAGGTTGTCACTGCAATGGTAGATTGCAACGAGTGTGCCAACCGATCAAAACTTCTTTCTACCCGTTGTTCCACAAGGGTTTGCGGCAAATCCGGCAATATGTATTTCCTCATTCTCGTGCGAGCAAGTTCCGACGATCGTCACTTTCAGGTGACAATATTGGTCAGTTGCGGATGAGAACGGGGGGAGGGCCGAGGGCGGAAAGGGGGGGATGAGGGCCGTTAACGCGAAGAAGGGGAATGGGTGCCCCGATACCCATTCCCCTTCTATTTGAAAGACCCGGCGAACCGGGTCCTTCATTCTCGATTCAGCAATTATTCGGTTTCGTTGTTGCTGAAGATGGCCGGGGCACTTTCCATGGCGCACTCACCGTAGGTGGCGTTGGCGTCGCCGTGGCCGTATCGCTCGAAGGTCGACTGGATACCATCGCAGTCGAGGTCGGCGTTGGCCGTGGTGGTGAACTCAGCGTCGGCCAGGGTCAGGTCGTTGCTGACGTATGTGTACACGAAGTAGTGCTGGTCGGACATCTGGAACTTCAGAGCACTCCAGATGGCGGTGTCCCAGTAGCCGGGGGTTACGTCGCATCGGTCGTCAGCATCGGCGTCCGGTCCGCCACCCACACCAGAGGAGCAGCAGGTGCCTTCGGTCGGGGTCACGCCGGTGTCGCCGTTCACGAACTGGCAAGCAACCTTGTTGCCCGTGCCTTCTTCGGAGCGGGGAGCTGAGTAGTACTCAGCAGCGCCCTTGTAGATGCCGGCCAACATTTCGATGGCTTCCGACGTCTTCGCCTTTCTCATGTACTTGATGAAGGCGGGAACGGCCACGACTGACAGAATCGCCAGAATGGCAACCACAATCATCAACTCAATCAGCGTAAAACCCTTGGAATTCTTCATTGCTCTTCTCCTTCTTGGGAATCTGTATCCCGTGCCACTTGACGACGGGCCTCAATGTCATTCTGGGGGAGAGAACTGCAACGGCCGTGCCAAGGTTTGCCTGATCGCGCCAACTATCTGATATCATTGCATAACTATTTATTGATGGCTTTTCCCTGTTTGTCGCCGCCTCAATTGGGTCACTTTCTGTGTGACAAATATTGGCACTGTGCCGCGAATGGTCGCTCCCCTTTGATGGTTCCAGTCGGGGACCGTTTGGTGTATACAGGATGTGTCAATCTTGCCTGGCCAGGGAGAGAGTCGTGGGAGACGATGGGCGTTTCTAAGAACAACAAGAAGAAGGCCAACGGGTGGCCTCTGGACATCTTCATCGCACTGCGCTTGCTTGGTGCTCGACGTCGCTCGTACGTTTCGTTGGTGTCATCCGTTGCGATGTGGGGTCTGGCCGTCGGAGTTGCTTCTCTCATCGTCGTGTTCTCAGTCACATCTGGGTTTGAGAACGTCTTCCGAGACAAAATCCTGGGCATCTATCCGCACCTGGTTGTCATCGGAATGGGGGGAGACCTCCCCGATTGGCGGGACGTACAGAAGACCCTTTCGGGAGAAGAGGACGTGGCAAGCGTCTCCCCGGCCACGTATGATGAGATGATGGCCAGCGCCGGGGGGCGACGAAGTCCGGCAATTGTCAAGGGGCTCGAGACTCAATCAGAAGCTCTTCTGGCGCAGTTTGCTCCGCTGATGACAGAGGGGAAACTCTCGGACTTGGGGCTGGAACCGGAGCTGGCCGGGAGCTCCGCAGACGGGTTCACCGTGGGCCCCTTCCCGGGAGGGGGAGACTACCTCCTTGTAGTGAGAGAAACTAAGGAGCCGGTCCTCCGGGCCCTCTACCACGAATCGGGTGACCAACCATGGATCGCCTGGTGGTCCCTTTTGGAAGAGCCAACAACCTTGGAAATGCCCGGCCCCTTCGTCAGTCGCTTCCAATCCATCGAGCCGGGAAAGCTCACGGCGTTTGAAGAGGCTTCAAAAGAAGGCACCGAGGCCCTCATTGGGGACTTTCCATACTCGAGTCCCATGTCAAAGAAGTTGCACGTCTTCTTCCCGTATGGAGAAGAGGACGTCGCAGGGGTGCTGCGCTGTGAGTTGGACTCACCCCGGGGAAGTAGAGAGCCGGCACAGATTTGCGTGGTGAACGCCACCCCTTCCCGCATCGACGTCGCGCTCCCCGACGGCAAAGTAACTGTTCAGCCCTTCGAATCGTTGACCAGTGAAGTCACCAGCGTGCATCTACCCCGGGTTGTCCTCGGCGAAGAGTTGGCCCGGGAGATTGAAGTGTCCGTTGGAGACGTTGTTCGGCTGGTATCACCGCTGTCTTCCCTTCCCGGGTCGGGGCGAAGCAGGGGGCCATCGCGCTCCATCGCCGACGAGTTTGAAGTCTCGGGCACCATCCAAATCGGCTTCTACGAATATGACAGCGAGTTGGCCCTCATCGACTTTGGCACTGCGCTAAGGTTTCTGCACCAGGGCGATGTGGCGCGTTGGCTGGAGGTTCGGGTCACGGACTTGTTGGCCAGTGAAGAACATCGGATCGCAATCAGCCGAGCGCTGTCCCGATTCTCGCTGCTCAATCTGGCCACGTATCTCCCGGTTTCTCTGGAGCGGTTCGAAGACGCGGCGGCCGTCCTGCCTGAGCCGGCAAACGAGGTTCAGGCGGTGGACAACCTGCTCAGCCTCATCCGGGACACGAAATTCAGCAATAGCGAAGGGCAGCTTGCCTTCGGATCGGACGACTCTCACCGAGTCATCACCTGGCAAGAGATGAACAAGCCGCTCTTCTCTTCAATGAAGCGACAGCGAATCGTCCTCTCCCTGTTCTTCCTGATCATCATTATTGTGGCAGCCTTCAACGTGGTCAGTTCGCAGGTGATGATTGTCCGTGAGAAGGGGGGAAACATCGCCATCCTCAAGGCCATGGGAGCCACAGACGGTCAGGTGAGTCGGGTCTTCTTGTACCAGGGCCTGGCACTGGGCGTTTTGGGGGTGACATTGGGGCTGCTGCTGGGATTCGGCATCTGCGGCCTCCTCATCTACGTCGGCTTTCCCCTCGACCCAAAGGTCTACCTGGTGTCCCGATTGCCAGTGGATATCAGCATCCGAGACGTTGCGCTGTCTTGCATACTTTCCCTGGCTTCAATCTACGTTGCCGTCTCCGTTGCTGCGAAGAAGGCAGCCCAGAAACAGCCCGTTGATGGCTTGAGAGAACTCGAATAGGAAGAAACCATGACTGAAAGACAAACGACCCAATCCGTGCAACCTGGTGACGCCCTGAACACGACCTTCGTGCTGCTTGAAAAGAGCCTCGCTACGACGAAGACCGGAAACGACTACCTGACCTTGAAGCTCGCCGACAAGGATGGAACCCTCGACGGCAAGCTCTGGGACGATGCTGCCGTCATCGATGCACAACTCCATGTGCAAACTCCGGTGCAAGTAGAAGGTGCAGTGAGCATCTACCGAGAGAAGAAGCAGGTCACAATCCACCGGATCGTACAACTGGAGTGGTCCGATGAGCTGTTCGCACTGCTCTTGCCGGAGTCCCAGTTCAGCAAAGAGCACCTGCAAAGCCGTTTCAAGATGCTGCTCCGCTCCCTGGAAGATCCTCAGATATCGGCCCTGGCATCGGAAATCTTCGCCCTTCCCGGAGTCGCCGAGACCTACTTCATGGCGCCCGCTGCCAAAATGATGCACCACGCTTACCTGCGAGGACTGGCGGAGCATACTCTTTCCATTATGGAGATCTGCGACAACCTGGTGGAACATTACAACGCTCAGTTTCCGGGTCTCATCAATCGAGATGTGTTGCTCCTCGGAGCGCTCCTCCACGACATAGGAAAGATCATCGAATACACGTACCAGGCCGGCATCGACTTGACTCGACGGGGACGGCTGGTGGGACACCTGGTGTTGGGCACCGAGATCCTCAATCGTGCCATCCAGAACGTCCCGGGTTTTCCCCAGGACACCGCCGACCAGCTTCGTCACCTCATTGCCAGCCACCACGGAGAATTCGAAAAGGGCGCTTCCGTCCTGCCCTTGACCCCCGAAGCCGTCCTTCTTCACCATGTGGACTATCTCGACTCAGAAATGAACTCGGTGGGCAAATTGCTGGAAGACGCCGGTGACAGTGAGTGGTCCGAATTCTCCCGAAAATTTGGACGGCGCCTGCTCAATACCAAAGTTCCATCCTCTGAAGCGACTCCCGAGCCAGTAGCAGGCCAGCCGACAGAGACTCCAGAGCCCGAGGAAGAGGCCAGCAAGCGCCCCGAGAAGGACGAGCCCGAGGAACCAGACGATGGTGAAATGATGGAAGCCTACGACGAGGAGCTGGATGGCTCCGGTGACGAAGAAGGATTCGTCCACGAGGGGGAACTTCCAGAGCCGGAACCAGAGCCGGAACCAGAACCCGAGCCAGAACCAGAACCAGAACCAGAACCAGAACCAGAGCCAGAGCCAGAGCCAGAGCCAGAGCCAGAGCCAGAACCAGAACCAGAACCAGAACCAGAACCAGAACCAGAGCCAGAACCAGAACCAGAACCAGAACCAGAACCCAAGAAGCCAAGAATGCCGACCCTCTTCTGATTGTGAAGCGCGAGATTGCCCCTCGATCTCGTCCGTGTTATTTTAGGGGCGTTTCGGTCCAGACGACCCAGTGACCTCTGACTTTTTCAGGTGCACCGAGTCATTCCATAGCGAGGCGATCCATATGCCCGAATTTGTTTGTCCGCACTGTCACGCAGTGTTTCGTGAGCGCCAATCCAAGTGCCCGGGTGATGGCAGCATTCTCATCGAGGTCCCGGTCATCAACGACCTCTCGGATCAGGTTCTCAACAAGAAGTACCGACTGGAGAAGCAACTGGGACAGGGCGGATTCGGTTCCGTCTATTCAGCAACACATCTCGTTCTGGGCAAGCAGGTAGCCGTCAAGGTTCTGAGAACCGAGTTTCGCTCCGATTCTACCATGGTCGCCCGGTTCTTCAACGAAGCCCGGGTGGTCACCCGTCTTGCCAATCCCCACACAATTGCTACCTTCGATCTCGACCAGACCGAGGACGGGCTGCTCTTCATGGTGATGGATTTTGTCACCGGCCGGACTCTCAGACAACTGGCTAAGCAGGAGGGAACTCCCCCCGGACGTTTGCCCTGGAAGCGTTCTCTCCAACTGCTGGTCCAGGTGTGCGACAGTCTGGAGGAAGCTCACTCGGCTGGAGTCATCCACCGAGACTTGAAGCCCGACAACGTCATGGTCTCAAACCGAGGTGGCGAGACCGACTTTGTCACCGTCCTGGATTTCGGCATTGCCAAAGTATTCGAAGGCGCCGAGATGCAACAGTTGACCGCCCAAGGCAGTCTGATCGGCTCTCCGGCTTACATGAGTCCAGAACAGATCTTAGGGCGCGATCTGGACCCGAGAAGCGACATCTACTCTCTGGGATGCGTGAGCTACCAGATTCTCTCCGGAACACTTCCAGTGAATGCCCGGCAGACAGCGGCGATGCTCCAGGAGAAGGTGCTTACAAAGCCGGACACAATTCGAAAGAAGGCCCCGGACACCGACTTGCCTATCGAGTTGGAGCATCTCGTAATGCAGATGCTTGAGTTGGAACCCAGCAATCGCCCCGCTTCCGCCGCCGAAATCAAGAGAGCCTTCGTGAGTTTTCTGGGAACGTCCACTGCGGGGGCCATACCGGCAGTTTCGGCAATTTCGGCGGGAGCG
>CALFHQ010000583.1 GCA_937876385.1 uncultured Pseudomonadota bacterium | reverse complement strand
ACCTCGAGATTCCAGGGAAGCTCTTTGTGAACACCTCAGTGGCGGATTTGGAGTTGGAAGGGGAGTTGGGATTGTCCTTTGCCGGAACAGACCCGCTGATACAAGGGGAGATTCACACCCGCCGAGGAAAGGTGGAGGTGTTCGGTCGACTCTTCGAGTTGGAACGAGCCCGGGTGGAGTTCACGGGCTCCAAGGACATCGACCCACGACTTGATGTTCTGGCCAATTTCAGCATCTCTGATGTGGATCTGGCAGGATACGGCCTCGAGGTGGGACCGGAGTCTGTCATCAGCATCTCTGTGGGAGGCCGCGTGTCGGACCCGGACGTCTCTCTTTCTTCCTCCCCCCCCATGGCCGAAGAGCAAATCATGACCGTGTTGGTGATGGGGCAAGCCAAGGGAAACGGAGTGGACGGGGGAAGCGGAAACGGGGCGGCCCTGCTCACCGGTCTTCTCGTTGCCCCACTCAAAGGAAGCCTCACCAAAAAGCTGCCGGTGGACACCCTGAATCTCCGCCCGGGGGCACGAGGATTCGAAGATGCCCAGATAAGCGCCGGGCGCTATCTGGCACCCTGGCTGTTCGTAAGTTACGCCTACCAGTTTGGTGCGGAAGCAGACGAGAACCGGAATGAAGTGCATGTGGAAGTGCGTATCTCCCGCCGAATCCTGCTGGAGTCCATGTACGGTGACGCGGGGGCCGGCGCCTTCGACCTCATCTATAGAATCAGCTACTAATGGACCCTGTTTGATTGTGAATCAACAAGACCCTGTCTACATGAGCGCCACGTAGTTTGTGGTTCGAGCGTGGGGATCGCCGGTGTGAAGGTAGAAGCGAAACCCGTCCCAGAGGCTGAACCGGAACAGGTGCTTCTCCTGCAGCGACATCCACAAACGAAGGGGGCGAGTGGCAGCGGGAGGCAGTCGTCGAAGAAGAGCCAGCGACTTGTCAGCGGTTCCGAATCTTCCCAAGAGAGGTGCGATGTTCAAGATGTGCTCGATGGCCTCGTCGTCTCCGGTGGAGAAGTAGGGCCCGTGGGGATTTTCACGAATGTCGATGTCTGGAGTGAAGCTGTTGGCCAGGGACCCGTCGAGGTGCCCGTCTCTGGCGGCATCGGTGGCCATTCGGGTTCCGGGAAGAGGAAGCGCCATGGTCACACGGGTGGCATCAGCGCCCAGACGTCGGCTGAACCGCAGGGTCTCCATGGCATCTTCCATGGATTCCCCGGGCAACCCCACCATGTTGAAGGTGACGAGCTTCATTCCTGCCCCTTTGATCGATGCGGCCGCGTGCTTGATGACTTCGTTGCTGGTGGGCTTTGCCAGCATCTTCATGCGGGTCTCTTCGTTGGCGGTTTCCACTCCAATTGCCACCGAGCGACAGCCGGCCTCGGCCAGCGTTCGAGCCACGTCAGGGTTCATCCGGTCAGCAGACGAATTGCAGGAGAAGGGAAGGGATTCATGGTGGCGCCACTGGCTGCGAAATTCGGCGAGCCAGTCCAGGTCTGTGACAAAGAGGTCGTCGGCAAAATGGACCCAGTCGAGTCGTGCCTGTGAGGCCACGGCCTGGACCTCGGCAACCACACGGGCAGGCGCCTTTCGACGCACAAACCCCGAATCGCAGTACAAATCCTGAACAAAGCTGTTGTAGCAGAAGGCACACCGATTGTGGCACCCCCGGCCGGTGGTGAACTTCTTCCAGGGAAATTGTGCCATGAAGGGGTAGTCGAAATAGAGCTCTCGGTGTGGAACGGGCAGTTCATCCAGGGAAGCGAGGCGAGTGCCTGGACCGGTACGCACGATTCCATCTTCTGTTTGCGTCCAGATGCCGGGAATGTCCAACAGGGACTCGCCATTGACCAGCCTCGAAACGAACTGAGGGATTGCGACGTCGGCTTCTCCCACGAGGATTCTTGAAACCCCGGGCTGTTCGAGAATGGATGGAGCAAAGGTGGGATGGGTTCCTCCAAGGATGACCGGCACTCTCGGGAATCTCCGGACAAGCTCCTGAACCTGGGACAAGACGAATCGATGCCCAAAGACGTTGCATGGGAGGATCACAAGGTCGGGAGAAACCTCCTCGATTCGGCGCCACCAGTTCTTCCCCTCTTCAGCGTGGAGCAGGAGGTGGGTTTCATGCCCTTCTTGACGCAACACGGCGGACAGCTCGGTGAGGGCCAACGATTCGTTGATTCCGTTGTCTTGGAGAAAGAGCACGTTGGCTGACGAACCGTTCATCGTGTGACTCCTAAAATTGCTGCATGGCAGAGTCAAAGGCGAAGGTCAAACCAAAGGTGGTATCGAGGGAATACCCCAACTGGCCATCCTTCTCTCGGTAGATGAAGACGTCCAAGCCAACGCTGAAGGCCAGCACCCCCAGAAACTCGGTGCTGATCTTCGTGCTTCCTAGCCCCTTGACGATGTTGTCCGTTGTCCAATCGGAGTAGAACAACTCGAACCGAGAATCAAGGGTCAACTTGTTCACTTCATCCCAAGACACCAGAGGCAGGGTATTCACCTGATAGTAAACTTCAACACCATAGTGGATGGTGTCCGCCGGGTCGGTGACTTCGTTTCGCAAACCGTACGCCACGCCGGCGTTGATTTTCGGTGTGAACACCCACTGAGCACCAACGGTTCCCGTCAATTCCAAATGATGGTAGTCCCGCTCCTCCCCTTGAGAAAACTCCGTCTCCAACTTCCCTCGAAGGGCGGGCACCGGAATGTAGGCCCTACCGTTCCCCCAGACATTTCGCACTCGTGTCCAGGAGTAGGACAGCTCCTCGGTGATGAGGTCCTGGGTCTCCGAGAGGTCTTTCTCCCCGGTTTGGGCCATGGCGTATTGGAGCTTCAGAAACTGACTCACGTTGTGATCCCGAGTGGAGACGTTGATGAGCGTCTGCCCGTCTCCGTTGAAGCCCAGATAACGGGATCGATTGAGCTGTGACTCGGTGTAGGAGTCGTCGTTTCCGATGGTGATATTGCTGAACCCGGCGGTGAGGGCCACTCCAAAGTCCCACAACGGGAGGTCGAACAAGGAGGAGAAGTTCTTTGACCCATCAATTCGGTAATCCCCCTTCCGGGAGAAGCGATTCTCTTCGAAAAACCGTCTGACGACTTCTTCCAGGAAATACCGGGGTTTTGAGCGCCGAGTCAACGGAGCCTTGAGAAGGGAATCGAGGTACCCTTTCCCCCCCGCTCCCAGGAAATCCGTTGTGGCAATGGAGTAGTAGCGATTCTCGTTGATGGGACGTCCGTTCACGGTGAGGACATCGTCCTTGTCGAGGCTGGCTCCCATCAAGATGACCCGGGGTGGAGTCTCGCTCTTGGCAAAATAGGCCTTCAGAAATGCCGTCAGCGGTTTGCCTCGAACGTGGAGAACCACCAGTTGATGCTGCTCAAAGGCGTCGTAAATGAGGCCGGAACTCACCACCCCCTTCAGCTTCACGTCCCTGGCCAATCGGACGCTGTCATCGGAAACCACGGCCAGGTCAGTGCCCAGATCCCGGCGCACGATCTCCAGGACGTACTCCACGAAGTGCATCCAATCCATGGGGGGATCAATTCGCCCGTCCCCCAGAAATCGAGTGGCCAGAATGCAATATTCAGATAGCGCCTGAATCAAGGAGGCGTGGGCGTCAGGATGCCACACCTTCGCATCGGGTTGGTGGGTGGAAACCACCCCTTCGACCCAGTCGAGCTTGCCGTCCTTTCGTTTCAGGGTCACCGTCACCGAGCCCACCGCTCCGGGAGATTGGGGAGTTCCCACGACCAGGGGACGACCGTTTCGAGTCTCCAACTGCCGAATCACCGGCCAGGGCTTTTCATCCGATTGGAGCCCCCCGGCGATGACGATGTCCACTCCAGAAACTCGAGAAGCATAATCCAGGGTACCCGCCGAACTGCCTTCGTCCACATCGAGATTCACCAACGCAATGACAACGTCCACGACGCCGTCGGAGCGCCACTTCGAGACGATGGTCCGGGTGGTTTCCAGTGGACTCTTGATCGCAATCCCTTCCAGATTGGCGGGGGGAACCACCCTGGCAAATTCGGGAGCAACCAGCGGAATCAGCCCGACTCTAACCCC
>CALFHQ010000582.1 GCA_937876385.1 uncultured Pseudomonadota bacterium | reverse complement strand
GTTCTGGCAGCGAAACCGGGGTAGGGGGGTCTGTTGAAACCGCCCTTTCCACGAGGACCACTTCGCCGGCAAGCGCCCTATCCACCTGGTTTTGGACCGCTTCCAATCTTTTCAACAACGCTGCCACGGGCAGTGTCTGACCGGTGGTTGCGATGCGCACCAGGGTTTCCTCAGCGACGAACATGGGAAACTCGGACGCCTTCATTCGTTGTGCACCGTCGAGGAGGATGCCGAGGATGCGTTGCAAATCGGAGGCGCTTCTTCCTTCCGAGAACCGGGTCATGTCCAGGATTTCAGAGTGCGTGAGTTCCAGGAGTTCTTTGTTGGGGCCTGCGATGGCAAGCACCATGGCATCCCGGAACCCTTGGAGTAGTTCGTTCATGAAGAGGGTCACGTCATAGCCGGAGACGTAGACCTCCCGCAGGATCTCGAGAGCCTTCTTGGCATCTTCAGTGAGCAGTGCGTCCATTCCATCAAGGAGCCAGCGTCTGTCTGCGACTCCCAACACCTGTTTGGCGAAGGTGCCGGTGAGGTTTCCGTCGGCGGAGGCGATGAGTTGGTCCAGCAAGCTCAAAGAATCCCGAACGGAACCCTGAGTTTGTCGCACGATGATTCCGAGTGCGTCCTCGTCGGTAACGACGTTTTCCTGGTCGCAGATGGACTTGAGGTGTTCGGCCAAGGCAGCGGCTGAGACGCGTCGAAAATCGAGTCTCTGGCATCGGGACAAGATGGTTGCGGGCATCTTCTGGGGATCGGTGGTTGCCAGGATGAAGCGTACGTGTGCGGGGGGTTCTTCGAGGGTTTTGAGGAGTGCGTTGAACGCCTGGTCGGTGAGCATGTGCACTTCGTCAACGATGACGATTTTGTAGCGATCTCTGCTAGTTCCGTACCGCACACCCTCTCTGAGTTCCCGAATATCGTCGATTCCTCTGTTGGAAGCGGCATCGATTTCCCGGACGTCCATGGATCGTCCGGCCGTGATTTCCTGGCAAGAAATGCATTCATTGCAAGGGTTTACGGATGGTCCGTTATGGCAATTGAGGGCTTTAGCGAGGACTCGAGCGGCTGTTGTCTTCCCGATTCCTCTGATTCCTGTGAGGAGGTAGGCGTGGTGTACTCGTCCTGATTCCAGGGCTTTTTGGAGGGTTCTGACCACATGTTCCTGGCCGACGATATCTTCAAACTTCTGGGGACGGTATTTGCGAGCGAGGGCGAGGTAGGAATCAGCCATGAGTGGTGTTCGCCGAAGCTAAAGGTTCTGATTTCTCGAAGTTCAAGGGTGATAACCGGGGCCGCACATGAACCGCCCGGTACCGCTGCTTCCTTCCGGACCTGACGGAGTTCCCGGCCAATCCATTGCGGTTGGTCCCCGGTTATCATAAGTGCCTGACAAATGCCAAACACATGGCGGAGAGACGGGGATTCGAACCCCGGGTACCTTGCGGTACACACGATTTCCAGTCGTGCCCCTTCGGCCGCTCGGGCATCTCTCCGGCTGCAAAGAACAGGGGGGAAGTTAGCCCAAAGTCCCGGATGTGTCAAGGGGGAAGAGCACCGGGAGTGCGCAATGAGGGATGTGATACTATTTCGACTGATTCGCAGTACGCCGCTAGACGAGGAAACGTCGGATTTTCAGGAGGGGGGCTAACGCACCGATGAGTTGACATAATATCCCTTATCGGACTTTCAGGTATGGGCGGTCAGGGGA
>CALFHQ010000581.1 GCA_937876385.1 uncultured Pseudomonadota bacterium | reverse complement strand
ACGACGACTGCGACGGCTTCACCGATGAAGTCGACGACCTGGGCGAGACCACTTGCGGTCTCGGCGTCTGCGAACACACCGAAGCCAACTGCCAGGATGGCGAACTGGTGGAATGCCATCCCCTGATGGGCGTGCAGGAATCAGACAGCCCCGACCTGGAACACCTCGACACAAACTGCGACGGTGTGGACGGCGACATCGCCACCAGCGTGTTCGTGGACGTCGTGTCCGGCGCCCCGGGAAACCTGGGCACTCCGGAATCCCCGCTCAAATCCATCTCGGCCGGACTTCTCCTGGCGGCTAACGAAAGCAAGCCCTCGGTTCTTGTTTCGCTGGGGGTTTACGACGAAACTGTAACCCTGATGGAGGGCATCAGTATCTACGGCGGCTACGACCAGGCTGCGGGTTGGTCCCGAGCGGCAGAGAACGTGACGCAGATCAAGGGTGGCACCAAAGCCCTCATCGCTCAGGACTTGAACTCAGCCACCGTGGTTCAACGCATCCATATTACATCCGAGGCGGCCAACGTTCCTGGGGCAAGCTCCCATGCTGTTTTTGTAAGCGGTGGCGCAGGTCTCATCCTCGACAGCGTCACGGTGCAAGCCGGAGCGGGAGCGGCTGGACAAAGTGGAAGCAACGGCACACCCGGCTTAAACGGAAGTGGCGGTTCCAACGGAAGCCCCGGTTGCCAGTACGGTTGCTACGAAAGCGAACTCTTCTGCTTCGGGTGCCTGGGATTGGGCATCTGTGGAGCCTGTGGACAGCCTTACGGAGCCAGCGGTGGCGCCAGCCCCTGCAACTCCAAAGGCGGCAACGGCGGCAACGGCGGCGCCTCTGACGCTTCCGGCACATGGGGAGTCACCGGACAGGGTTCAGGTGGTGGCGCCGGGGGGGCCGGGGGCACCAAGTCCCATAATGGAACTGCAGGACTGCCGGGAAGCAGTGGCACCGACGGTGACGACGGGATCGGTGGCGGCAACTTCGGAATGGCCGGCGCCTCGGGGTATGTACCTGCCAGTGGCGAATTCGGCGAAGACGGCACCAACGGAAGCGGCGGTGGCGGCGGCGGTGGTGGAGGTGGGAAGACGTTCTCGTGGCCCGGCTGCTGCACTGTGTTCGGTTCGTCGGGTGGTGGCGGCGGTGGTGGCGGATGCCACGGCACCGCTGGAACGGGCGGTGGTGGCGGCGGTGGTTCCTTTGGAATCTATGTTGCCAGCGGCGGCCTTACGATTTCCAGCAGCACCGTAAAGACCGGCGTCGGCGGAACAGGCGGCACGGATGGCCTGGGCCGAGAAGGAGGCGCCGGTGGAGGCGCCGGCGCCGGCGGACCCAAAGGGGACGACGACACCCAGGGACTCGGCGCAGGGGGAGCCACAGGAGGCAACGGTGGGGCAGGTGGTGACGGCGGTGGTGGCGGCGGTGGACCGTCCGTCGGTATCGTCTGCGGCCCCGGAGCCACCCTCAATCAAAGCGACCTGAACTTCCAAATCGGCCAGCCCGGAAGCGGCGGCTTCTCCAACACAACCCCCGGGGTCGCTGGTCTTCAGGCCGAAGTTCGAGGATGTCCCTGACTCAGCCAGGTTGGAAGGTTCTCGCTGGTACGCCAGGACTCACGGCTGGCACGCCCCGGAATGATCCATAGATACACTGGCTGCCTCCATGAAACACTCGTTATCGTAGGTGACTCCGTCGCACCCGCACACCGGAGCATAGATCTTGTCGCATCCAAGAACGGGAATCTCGGTGCACAAGCCCACGGAACCTACCGCATTGCAGGAGCCCTGGGGATGCTTGCAGTAGTCCTCCCCCGGGCAAGTGACGTAGGTGCCGTAGCACTCCCCCGGAGGCAGCGGACAATCGTCCGGGCAATTGCACATGTTCTCCCAACCACTTTCGCAAACCCCGTCGCCACATACGGCACAGATCATGCCGCCGATCATTACTGCACAGTCGCCGGTAGCTGGATCGATCTCCGTCGCCGGGATGGGCGCCAGACTGGGACAGCAAGACTCGTCGCCCGGCATTCCGGACACGGTCTCGCCTTTCACTGCACACACGGTCTGGTCCGTCATACAGCACACCTCGATTTCGGTGCATCCAGGAAGCTCGACCGGTCCCCAGCCGTACGGGCAACCGTCTGTGGTGGGTTGCCCAGGCATGCATTCTCCACCGTCCAGAACGCACCCGCTGGGTGCCTCGAACGGGCAATCCCCGGGGCAATTGCACACATTCTCACCAGGACCGCAGTCAAAATCACCACAATGCGTGCACATGGAAGCCTCGGTACACATGCAGGAGAGTTCCCCAAAGACTTCCGCCACGCAGTCCGGAATCTGGGTAAGGCCCGGACAGCACAGATTACCGGCCTCAGCATTCGCCAACACCTGCCCTTCTCCGATGCATGAGAGAAGATCCTCGTCATAAATGTCCGGCGTCACAACCTCCTGGGTCACGTCAGCGATGACGTCATCGGTCTGCAAATCCGCCGCAACATCGGGTGCCGCCTCGTCGGGCAAGATTGTGGCCTCCCACTGTGTGCGACTGTCTTCGACCTTCGCATCTTGCGTTCCTTGGTCTTGAGAGACCCCATCCACGAGCACCCGGCCGCCAGACGAGGAGCACGCCCCCATCCAGAGCATCAACACCGCAATCGCCGCCACTGTCCGTGTCCTACTCATTGTCACCCCTCTCAGTCGACTCGCCATGGATCTCTACTTTTTCTTATCACTCGTGAGGAGGAATGTCATTGTAATTGTTATGATTCCCGATGGTGATTGCGGCGACAAAACTTGCCGCGCGAACCCCGCAAATTCCGTGTACCTGCAATCGTTTCCTTGGCAGCGAACGATATCAGGGGCGACCCTATGTGGTTGCCCGTCGTCGACTGACCCTGACGCGTGCTATACCAGAACCCCAGCATCGTCGTTCGTTGTCGAGTTTCACCCGGGCGGATCATTCGATTTTGTACCCGCGCCCCCCCCTACTCCTCGTCTTTCACCATGTGCACATCTCGCTGCGGGAAGGGGATCTTGACGCCGTTTTCTCGGAAGGTGGCGTCGATGGCGTAGTTGAGTTCGCTGATGGTGTGGTATTTCCGTTGGATATCTCGAGTCCAGACCAGCAGTTCGAAGTTCAGGGAAGAGTCTCCAAATCCCATGAACCAGACTTCTGGGCTGGGTTCCTGGAGGACCGAATCGTTCTTCTTTGCCGTTTCCAGCAGGAGGCTCGTCACCAGTTGCACATCGCTTCCGTAGGCGACTCCCACTGGGACATGCAATCGAACGTCTTCGGTGCCGTGGCTCCAGTTCACGACCCTTCCAGAGATAAACTCGCTGTTTGGAACGATGACGGCCACCTTGTCTCGGGTGATGAGCTTGGTGGCTCGGGTGCGAATCTCCTCTACTCGCCCCTCCAACCCTCCTGCATCCACAAAGTCCCCCTTCTTGATGGGGCGCTCAAACAGGAGGGTCAAGCCGGAGATGAAGTTCGCTGCGATGGACTGGAGTCCAAAACCGATTCCAATACCGATTACTCCAGCAAACACCGCCAGCACCCCGAGTCCGATCCCGACAAACTCCAGCCCCAGGGCAATACCTCCAAACAGGATAACGTAGCGGAACACTGCTTTCACCGCCGTTCTTACCCCGATATCCCAGGTGAAATACGGAAAAATCTGTCGATCCAGGAAGCGTCCGATGACCTTGTTGGCAGCCATGGTCAGTGCGATGACTCCAAACAGGCCGCCCAGGGCAAAGAGGTTCACTTCTTTGTCCCCGATGGAGAAGAGGGTCTCCGAAAAGACCGCACCGAATCGGTCGATTCCAAAGAGAGCTCCCCACACCGACGTCAGGGTGCCGACGGTGATTCCCAGCCACAAGAAGACGGTACCGCAGAGGTACCCCAGGAAGAGCAAAACCCGTTTCCAT
>CALFHQ010000580.1 GCA_937876385.1 uncultured Pseudomonadota bacterium | reverse complement strand
GGGGAACACCGAGCCTCAAACGTTGTGTGCTGACAAGAAAGGAAAGATAGAAGTGGTGGAACTCTCCGGCACCGGCGACGGCCCGGAAACCACCCACCTCCAAGTCGAAATCAAGTCGCCTCCAGACCAGAAACGACACCTCTGCTTCGACGGCACCTTTAGCCCATGAGCCTCAAGCACCTCACCAAGAAAATGCCAGAGAAAATCCATTCCAATCTCCGTTGGAAATCGGGACCAGCACAAACGCACTAGTCTCTCCGGTTTTCATCGGCATAGCCGCAGCGTGCACCACATTGACCACCCACACCGTCCCCGCCGCAATGGCCCCGCCAACCCAAGTCCAGTGGGCCGTGTTGATGTAACTGTCCCACCCACGAAACGCGGTCGTCTCCTTCTCGTTGTTCTGTCGACCCGTGTAGTACTGCTCCAAAATGACCCCGGTGACCACCGCTGAAAGGGATATCAACTCGGAGGTCAAAAACGTCGCTCCCCAAGCCGTGTGACCGGCGTAAAGTTGGCCCATCCCTGGAAAGAGCGACGAACGCCACACAGCACCCTTGCGAGTGGGAAGGTCCAAGGGAAGAATCACCGCCAGCTTCACCTGCTCTTCCCGATTCTCCCCGGGAATCAGCCGTATCCGCCTGCGGTCGGGGGTGTGTCCCGGAGCCGAAATCACCAGTCGATGCTCCCCCGGGTCCAACAAGCAGATTGCCTCTGCCTGGCATAGATCCTTGTTGCCATCTACCTCTACCGTCGTCCCATCGACCCCAACTCGAAGCACCAGACGGGCCAACTCACGCTCCACCCGCTCGAGATATTTGGTCGCGATTTCCGCCTTCTTCGGGGAATCGTTGGCGTCCAAAAAACGAAGGTAGTAAACCCTCGCCTCCCGGTATCGCCCGGTGACGTGATACGTTCGACCCACGTTGAAAAGGAACCGAGGCTGCGGATCCAACTCGTAGGCCCTATTAAAGGAAGCAATGGCGTCCAGGAAGGCCCCGTCGTTGACAAACTTCACCCCCTGATCATAGTGTCGAACGGCCGCTTCCTCCTCGGGAGTTGCGGCCATGCAGGGGGCATTGACCAGCGGCACGGCCAGCAACAGGAGAGCTGTCAATCCAGTCAGAATCAGGCAGCGATTTTTCACTACATCAACTCCATCTTGTCGCTCATGTTCTCATCTTCTTTCGGCTTCTCTTTTTCCTTTGGCTTCTCATCTTCTTTCGGCTCTACTTTCTTCTCAATGTTCGCAGGTTGCTTCACCGTTTCCGCCCCGCCGCCACCCTTCTTCACCGTCCCTTTTGGAGTCCTGTCTGGATCCTTCAGCCACGGAGGAGTGCGCTTCTTTGCGGGAACCTTGCGAAGAGGAGCAATAACCTTCTTCTCCGCAGGAACCAGTTCAACCTCCGCCTGTCCCTGGACCTCAGAACCCTCGGCAGGTCCCTTTGCCGTGACATCCTCCGTCACATCGGACTTTGCCGCTTTCACAGCCCGAACATCGTCGGCGCCAACGTCAGGGGTGGTGTCCAACAGGTCCGCCGGG
>CALFHQ010000579.1 GCA_937876385.1 uncultured Pseudomonadota bacterium | reverse complement strand
GTGAACCGAATGCTCTCCGCTGAGTCCTACAAGATTCGTCTGGAAACGGGACTCTCCTTCCTCGAGTTCAACTACATGCTCCTGCAAGCCTACGACTTCCTGAAGTTGTTCGAAGATTACAACTGCACCCTCCAGATGGGAGGGCAAGATCAGTGGGGAAACATCGTCGCAGGAACCGACCTCATCCGCCGAAAGATGTCCAAGCAAGCTTACGGTCTGACCTTTCCCCTGCTGACAGATTCTGCGGGAAATAAGCTGGGGAAAACCGTCGCCGGGGCTGTCTGGCTCTCTGCCGAGAAGACCCCTGTGTTCGACTTCTACCAGTTCTGGAGAAACACCGAGGACGTCGACGTCAAGCGCTTCCTCAAGATGTTTACCTTCCTCCCCGTGGAGGAGTGCGAGCGGTTGGGAGCCCTCGAGCCCCCGAAGCTCAACCGAGCCAAAGAGATCCTGGCCTACGAAATGACTCGCATCGTTCATGGCGAGGAAGCAGCGAACCAGGCGTATCTGTCCGCCGTCGCCCACTTCCCTTCAGCGGATCCAGACAACGAGATTCCCACCACATCGGGGATTGCCAAGCTGGGTGGACGAGGGGAAAGCAACCTTCCCGTGGCCGAACTGGACCGCTCCACGGTGGGAGAAGGAATGCCCGTAGCAGACCTCTTCGTGGCTTCCGGACTATGCCAAAGCAAGGGCGAGGCCAAGCGCCTGGTCATGCAAGGTGGTGCCCGCATCAACGACGAGCAGGTAAAGGACTTCCTCGCCATGGTCTCCATCGAAACCCTGAACTCGGAACCGGTCTTGAAGGCTGGAAAGAAACGAATGGTGCAACTGAAGCTTGTCTAAACAGGGTCATCTTGACCAGCGATCATCCCCGTTAGCTGCCTCAGTCGGCTGATGGCTTGCTCGACGTACCAGATGTACGCCTCCGCCGCCATCTGCACCGACTTCCTTGCTTCCGGGGCGCTCACTGCCCAAGCTGACCCTGTTTGATTGTGAATCAACAAGATTCTGTTTAATTGGTGGCCGTCGCCAGCAACTCTTTGATCTTCCCCCCCAACAGATGCAATCGAGTGAAACTCAAGGTGGCTTCGATTCCCATCTTCTCGGCCATCTCCAATGCCCTGCCAGAAAAAGATCGTCCCACCCAGACAACCGGCGTATCGGGGCACCGAAGTCGAACCTTGTCAAGCAACTGCTCGATGCGTTCGAGGCGATGCGAAGGCCCGACAATGAGAAGGTCATAGCAGCGGTTGGGAACACGAAGCTCTTCCAACTCGTGGGGAAGTGGGAGCACCACGTTGGCGCTCGGGAAGGCCCGGTGGATGGAGTCCACAACCTGGCTTCGACTCAACTGGTCAAAGGTATACACGAGTATTCCGAGGTCGGAACTATCGAGCTTGTCTGAAGCCATGGGTCTCCAGAAGTTTTGCTATTCCAAGACACATTATCAATCTGTGACTGTGATTCAAAGAAAAAAAGGGGGTAGCAAGCTCGGGAGGAGGGGAGCGGCTATTCCAGCAAGTCGATAACGGTGTTCGGGCCGGCGGTACCAGACGGATTGGGCCGGTCGGCGAAGATGTCCTTGATGGTCATCTTCTTGTACTGCGGGTCCTGGGTCACTTCCACCCCTCGTTCGGTGAGGGGGAACTCCTCGGTTCCGCTCCAGTTGGCCTCGTCTTTGGGCAAGCCGATGCTGTATTTGTAGCGAAGCAACGTGCCGGGGGCCATGCCGAAGGTACCAGTCCACACGCCGTCGTTGGCTGTCTTGTCCGGGGCTTGGCCGTTGTCCACCAGGGGCACCTTGTTGGGAATCCAACTTCCCAGGACGTCCTGATTTCCAGCGATAAAGACGATTCCGTTTCCACCCGGAGGCGGCGGCACCGCGATGTTCGTGTACGCGTTGATAGGCAGCAGCTCGCCCTTGACGTCTACTTCAAAGGTGACATACACGAGGGTGGTCAAGTCCTCGAAGACCACCTTGCTGCCGGAATACGGTGCCGTGTCGATGACGTTGTTTCCTTCCGCGGCCACAATCATGATTTCCAGCGGGTCTCCCACGGCCATTTCGAGGTCGTCCATGGGAATCTTCATCTCCAGCAGCTTGCCTCCCTGCACAGGCCCCCCCAACACGATGGAGTCACTTACAGTGCTCCATCCGCCGGAACCGTCGGCCTTGTTCAAGGTGAGCTGCACCGGATTGCTCCCGAACTCCATTCGGATTTCCCAGGCACCCCCGGCACCGTTGAACTCAATGGGCAACCCGTGGGGGGTCACCGTGTTCGCAGGATTCTCGGTGTAGAGACCCAGATCCGGGTTGGTGATGTGCTTCTGGTTCGTATACACACAGACGTTGTAGTTGCTTCCCAGTTTGGCGGACAAATCCTCGTTGAACAGAATTCCGAGGTAGAAATCCTCCCCCTCGTAGCCAAAATACACCTGGGCGATGTCGTCGGTGGGCCCCGCCATGGTTCCCCCGGAGTCGTTGTCATAGAAGAAGCCGCCGTCGGAATCCCACTCCCCTTCGTTGGGAGTGAACACCCCTTCCACCGTCGGCGGAGTTCCAAAGGGGCCCTCCATGGCCTGCGCTTTCTTCTGCACGATGGGGGCAAAGTCGGGTTCATCGAGGGTGGACATTCCCTTCAGCGTCAACGCCTCGTTCATGAACGAATACATGGCATGGAGGTGGGTTCGAAACGCCTTGTCAAAGGGGGTGTCGTCGTTGGACGGAGAGGTCATGTCGGCGCCGTACCACCAGAACCAGTCACTTCCTTCCGCCGCGTAGATTTCGTCAAAAGCCTTCCAGACCAACCAATCCACGGAGTCCGGATTGGCTTCCGGCTCTGGGGCGCTGGGGTTGGGCTGGGCCAGACCCGACTGAGACAGGGCATTTCTGGCCGTGGCGAGGTACTCCCAAGCTTGGTTCTCTTCCGATTCTCCAATCCAGATGCCGAAGGTGCCTTCGATCCACGACCCCGGGAAGAGGGGCTCCAACTCCCGCTGTTCGGTAATGGGGTGAGCGGGAACGCCTCGATCGGGGTTTCCTTTGAGATACTCGCTCATGGTGACGGTGATTACTTCACCCAGTTCGTAGGACTCGGACAAGTCCGAGTAGAGCGCGTAGAAGAAGCCCTTTCCGTCGTGTTCCTTCTTGTAGGATTCCCAGGCGTTCTCGCCGTCCAGAATGACCACCACGAGGCGGTCCGAGCCGCCAAAGTTGGGGGCTTGCGCCAGAACGTCGGACATGAATTCGTTGGAAGCGGTTTGCCCGTCGAGCATCTGGAAGGTGAATCCCACCTTGTTGGAGAGGGCCGTGTCCCGGAAGACAATGGCCAATTCGTCGTCGGTGTTGCCGGCGGTTCCTTCCTGCTTGTCCGAATCCACCTTGTAGGGAATGTGGGGATTGGGGGAGGAGCCTCCGACAATATGGCTCTTCTCCATCACACGTTGGTCTGTGGCCGTCCACCACAACCCGGCATCCACCAGAATCTCCACAATATCTTCCGCCACGCTGCCTTCTCCGCACCACATCCCTCGAGGGGGAATCCCCCACAACTGTTCGTGGTAGGCAACAGCACGAAGGACCTGGGCGTAGGCGTCCGATTCCTGGGAGTAGTTGGGATTGGGCAAGGTGTCAAAGGGCTGCCCAGCCTGCGCCAGATCGGTATTGAAGACCAGGGGCAAGATGGGGTGGTAGAAGGGGGTCGTGGTGATTTCGATTTGCCCTTCGTTGGTGTCTGGATTGAACATCAGCTTCTTGTGAATGCCGATGATGTTGTTCATGATCTTGTATTCTTCCGCCACGATTCGGTTGGCCAATTCCTCGGAGAAGTTGGAGATGGTGTACGTGTCCATGGGAGACCCGTCGGAATCCACCCCGGTGCTTTTGGTGATGAAATCGGTGAGATCCGTGGTGGTTCCGTCGGGGAAAGTCACCGGACCTTTGAGGAAATCCGGGTCCATCCAGGCAATCTCGAAGAGGATCTTCAGTCTTAGAAAGTCTTCCTGGGTGAAGAGGGCCGGATTCTTCTCACGAAGTTCCACGTACTGAGGGAAGTGCTTCATGATCTGGTCTGAAGTGGAGACCGTCGCCCAGGGGTCCTTGTAGAGCAGCCCCAACTCCTTCTCGGTGGCCGACTGCGGGGTCGGCGTGTCGTTCAAGAGGAGATCGATCCAGGGGTCGGTTCGCCCCGCCCATTTAGCCAGGAAACCCTCTTCGTCCACAGTGTTGTTGACGGTGTCGACGTAGGGTCCCAACCGATCGATGTACATGAACAACTGGATGAGCATCACGGGGGTGATGTTCATGTTCACGTGGACGTCGCCGTAGGGTTCCAAAACCGAGGCCATATCGTAGTAGTCCTTGGTCGCATGCTTGCGAACCCAGGGTCCGATCATTTCGTCCTTCACCGGGTCGATGTACGAAGGCTGGTGCTGGTGCCACACGATGGTGAGGTACACCGGACGCTTGATGGTGGCCTTGTTGAACTGCGGGTCAATGACGTTCTCGCTCAAGTCTTCAACATGCTGAACAAGCACCGTGTAGGTGAACGACGAATTCACCTGGGAGGGGTTTTGAAGGGTCAGATGGGCAAACTGTTTGTACACGTTCACCGAGGAAACAGCCACCTGGCTCATGTCACTTCCGGTGATGCTGTAGTTGGCCGTTTGCCCGCCCGTGGCCGGGTCGATGGGCTCGTCGAAACGCACGGTGACGGTGGTCCCGTCGGCAGAGAAGGCTCCTCGGACCTTCGGCGAAGTCTTGTCCTCCACCGGGGTGTTGTCCACGAACACGCCGTCTCCCGGGACGTCTGGATCGACTCCGTCCGGGAGCACATTGCCGTCTGGAAGAACGTGGACATCACCCGGAATAAGGTCGGGGTCGGTAATGACTCGTCCATCGGGCAAGACGTATTGGCCATCCCATTCGGACTGGCCGTCGGGGAGGTGATAAGGGGCCGGCTTCCCCGCACAGGAGGCCAGAATTCCGGCGCCCAGAAGAACCACCAACCAACTCAATCCCTTGTTCTTCGATACACAGGCACTCATGGGAGTCCTCCTGGAAACATTCTCTCTTAGAGCTTCACGAACACGGTAACCACGTCGCCAACTTCTTCCACCGAATCGGGGTCGAAGAATTCGGGCAGGGTCTGGTTGCTCACCCCATCAAATCCGCCGTACTTGTTGGCGACCTTCACGTAAAGAGCGATGGTCTTGCCACCAGACGGGATGTTCGGGAGGATGGACGAGAGCGGAATCGCCGCTTCACACATCGCTGCACTGCACTCCACCGTTCCCTGGAGCCAGGAGAAGTTGTCGGGAATGGCGAATTCACGCCAGCCGGCGTTGACCGAGTTCCCCAAATCGCCCCCCATGGTGTAGGAGCCCATTCCCTGAGTTCCAAAGCCGAATTCGGCCCCGAAGCCCGAGACGGAAACGGCCAGGACGTTGCTCAAAGCGTCGTCCAGGTCGCCGTTGCCTCCGTTGTCGGTGAGATCTCCGTTGTCCACGACTCCCGTGCCGGTACCGAAGTCCACATCGATGTATCCCAGAATGTAGTTGTCCGCTTCCACGGTTCCAGCCACCCCGACGTAAAGGTACTCGTCGTCGAAAGCCACATGCAGAGAATCGAGGGTGTTGGCTCCCCAGTTGCTCTCCAGAGTGTTCGTTGCCACCTCAAACTCGGGGGGCCAATCGGAGAGGTCTCCGTCCAGGATCACGCTCTTCTTCAACACGAACCAGAGGCCGTCCGTTCGAAGGGCCGTTCCCTCGCCAGTTGTTACTGCAATGTCCACTGCGCCAACCCCGTGCACGGGTGCCACAAAGGTGATGGTGTCATCGGAAGCGCTCTGCGGGGTGACATCCACGCCATCCACCAGAACCGTTGGCGTAGTGCCGAAGTTCACTCCAGTGACGGTTACCGTGTCTCCCCCCACCACGGACACTGCCGAGGGAGTCACCGCGGCGATGTGGGGTTCAACTCCCAGATCCTCGACGATGAGTGCCCCCGCATCGGCGACGTCAAAGCCGTCTGCCGTTCCTGTCGAATCGGCGTACACGGCAGACCCTCCAGAAACAGTCACCCGGAAGCTGAAGGCATAGTCCCCGGCCGTGCTCACGTTGAACACCGCCTTGTGCACGTCGTTGTTTCCGCTTTCGCCATGATAAGTGGCGTCAAACCACGCCCAATCCACCATGGGGGTGGCGCTGGGTCCATAGCCTGCTTCCACGGAAATCCCAGAAGCCGCACCCTCACCTTCCGTGAGTCCCGGCTCCCACACTTCCACAAACACCTCTTCCGAGTCCACATTGGCCAGGGTCGAAACCAGAAGCGGGGGAAGCAGCTTCACATAGTCAGCCACATTGGGAACATAGGTGAAGGCACCGGCGAGGGTGTCTTCCTGCTCATCACTGTTGATGATGCGCACGTTCACGCTTCCCAGAGCTCCGGCAGCAGTGGTGGCCACCACATGGGTGGAATCCACAAACTGCACTTCCGAGGCGATGTTGGTCCCAAAATAGACCGTGGGAGAGGGGAGGAAGTTGGTTCCGTACAGGTGCACCGCAGTACCGCCGGTGACGGGTCCCTCCGTGGGCTCAATGGAGTCCACCATCGGAGCCAGAGAAAGCTCGTTGTATTGGAACGCTTTGATGTAGGTGTCCGTGCCGCCGTCCGGGTTGGTCACCGTGACATCCACCTTTCCAGCCCCCTGGGCCGGTGTGGAGCAAGTAAGCGACGTAGCGCTCAAAACCACGACGTTGGTTCCAGGAAGGGTTCCGAACTTCACCGCGGCACCGTCCTGAAAATCGGTTCCAGACACAGTGACCAGGGTTCCCCCTTCGGTGGATCCTGTGTCTGGGTCGACAGAAGTAATGGAAGGCTCGCTTTGAGGCACGACGATTTTCGAACACTGGTTGTCCACACATTCGAATCCGTCGTCACAGTCTTCATCTACCGAGCATCCCTGGATGCACTCGTTGTCGATGCAGACCTCGTCGGCACCGCAGTCGCCATCCACATCACACCACGGGATACACTCGTGGTCGATACACTTCTCGGTATCGGGACACTCTTCGTCGGTGTCACACCATGGAACGCACTTGTTGTTGACGCATTTCTCGCCATCCAAGCACGTATCGTTGTCCACGGTGCACTCGGGGACGATGTTGCAGGTGGCCATGACGGCTGTGTTCTCCGCATTTCCCCAGGAGTTCTGGCGCCAGACGATGTCGGCTTCGTCCCAGGTAGTTCCGCCGTCACAAGAGAGATAGGCTTTGACGCCGTCCGCAACCCCTTTCTCCACACCACCAGAGAGCAACTTGTACTCCACGGCATCCAGATAGGTAGAGTCCCCCTGGCTGAACATCACGGTGAACTGCCCTTCTTGCCCGTCTTCCAGCAACCCGGTGTGTTTCCCGAGGTTCAAACCGTGGACGAAGGTGTAGATGCCGTCATCTGCTGCATCGTCTCCCTTGTTGGCGTCGGGTCCCATGTCGAGGACCTGAACCGGCGCCCACATGTTCATGGAGCCCTTCACGTACACGTTGACCTTGTCCCATTCCAGGACGTAACCGAACTGCTCGTTGACGCTCTTAGTATTCACGGTGACTTTGACATCGATGGAGCCAAAGGGCTTCAACTCCAGACCCTGGGCGTTGAACGTGTCGGTGCTTCCGGCGGGGATGTCCACCGTGCCGTTGATCCCTTCCCACATCCAGAAGTTCAGCTCGTTCAAGACGCCAAATTCCAGGGTGGTCTCCTCCTCCGCCTTGAAATAAACCTCGGTGGAGAAGATATGGTCTCCGGCTTGGGATCCTTCCATTTCGTGCCCGCCGTCGGCCACGGGACCGTCGTCGTATAGCAACGGGAAGGGTCCATCCGTGGGCAACCAACTGGTAGCAAAGACAATGAGGTTGGTCTCGGAATCCCACGAGAAGGAACCGGTCCAGATCATCTCGCCATCGGCAAACGTCTGGTTGGCTCGGTCATCCACGAAGAAGGTGATTTTGGCCGTCCCCGCAGGTTGAATCCAACGTTCGTTCCCCGTGACCTCCTGAGGTGTTTGATCCCCCAGAACGATGTCTGTCACTGCGTCTTGACTCTGCGTATCGGCGGTGGTTTCGTCATCCGCGGCGGTTCTGCACCCACTAAGTGCTACCACCAGACCCAACATCCAAAACCAGTTCATCCAACCTTTCATCGTCAGCCTCCACAATAAGGCACCGCATCGGGTGCCTGGAACGGGCGAAGCCCTATTCTACCCAAATCTCACCGGCATTGCTCAGCCGGAACCCGTCTTCATTTCCAAATCCACCCTCTTGCGTCGGGAGGTCGCAGAAATCCCACGACAACCCATCGTCAAAGGAGTAGCGAATGGCGTACTTGTATCGAGCCTTCTCCAGGGGGGGAAGGACACTGCCCAGGAACTGCGATTCTCCATCCACACACCCTGGCAAGACAGTCTCGTCCGGGGTCGCACACTGGGGGTCGAAGTCCATGGAATGGAAGGTCCATCCGTCCTGGAACCGAGGATCCGAAACGCTGTAGCAAGGGCCAAAGGCGTCCAGGCAAGTGTCCCCATCGTCGCAGCATGCCTGGCTCAAACCCACCTCAACTCTAAGCCCCCCGGAAAACTGCGGATCATCCACCATGAGCCGGGCCACCACGGGATAGCTTGGACTGTTGGCGGTTCCAGCAGGCACGGACACGCCATCGAAAACGGCGGGCATGGACTCTGGGAATGCCAATGAGCAATCCACCGTTTTGTGGGCATCGAAGAGCATCTGGGTAGAGACGGATTTCGGGGTGGCCCCCGCATCTCCTTCACCCACAAAGCTCACCACGACGTCTGCCACGACATCCGCAAAGGCGAAGGGAGGAGCCAGGAACAGCAACCGGCTGGGGTCGGGAACCAGCACCCCGGGGACTTCGTTGTTGGCCACGTCCATGGAATCTGCTGTGTTCACCTGCACCGACAAGTCGGTTCTGAAACTCGAACCGCTCAAGGTGACGAGGGCTCCACCGCCGTTGGGTGCCTGGCTCGGAGCCAGATTCGCAATCACCGGATCCTGGGTCTGCGCCAGATAGCCGGAGGTCAAATCCTTCACCGGCCGAGGCTGGTCCCCTTCACACCGGGGAACCACCGCCCCTGGCGTGGGGAAAGTATCTGGAACGCAGTCGTTGTCGGTGTCGATTCGGTTCTCTTCGGTGTCGCTGAAACACCCCGGGAGGGCATCCTCATAGAAGGGGTTTCGGTTCCCACCGCACAACCCCTTGTT
>CALFHQ010000578.1 GCA_937876385.1 uncultured Pseudomonadota bacterium | reverse complement strand
GCCGACTGACGCAGCCTACGGGGATGATCGCTGGTCAAGATGACCCTGTTTAGTCTTCGACGGTGGAGTTTCCGGAGTGGCTCTTCCATTGGAACTTGTGGGGCCAACCGGTGGTATCCGATGTGACCGTTGTGTGGCAAGTGTGGCAGGCATTCTTGTGCTCTGGATTGCTGCCCCCATGCTCTTCGTTGAACTCCTCAAACTCACCGCTGGGACCTCTGGAACTCTTATGGCAAACAGCGCAGCTTCCCAGAGATCGTCCCGACCCCTGGAGGGCCTCGAAGGGCACATTGTCCACGGCTTCCCGAGAAGGTACCATTGCGTGGGGGCTGCCGTGACAGGCAGCGCATGCCAGCCCGCCGTGCCCTGCTGAATTCCGGTACAATTCGCTTCCAGTGTCGACCCCGTGAACCCCCTCGTGGCAGGTTGAGCACTTGGGTTCGTCCACCCAGGGAATTCGGGTGCCGGCTCCAACCGAACCGCCCACTTCGCCCATGGTGCCGTGGCACTCAGTGCAGTTCCCATCGGGTCCGGTGTGGGCGAGGCTGCGACTGCATTTCGTCTGTTCCCCGGGATGGCAGTCGTAACATGAGGCGTTCTTGTCGGCGTGGAAGCTGTGGATGGCGTCAGAGAGGTATCGCCCGGAGCTACCGGCTCCCTGCGTTCCGAGCACTGGACTGCCGTGGCAAGAGGCGCACAAGACAGGCTCCATGCCCGTCAGGTCCGCTCCACTGTGCCGGGTCAAGATGTCGGCAAAGGGATTGTCACCGTGGCACTTGCCGCAACTGATTTCGTCCGAAGTCGGCAGCGCTGCCACATTGGTTGCGAGGACGTTTCCGGCGGTATCTCGAGCCACCACCTGAATGCGCTGGTACGGATTCCAAACGCCCGAGTCGTCCACCGGAACGGCGGGAATTCCGTCCACCTGAAAGTGGTCGCCGGAGAGAACCATGGTTCCCGAAAGGCCATTGTGCAGCTCGGCGTCCACGAGGTTCAAACCGGTGTCCTGTTCGAGGGCGACGCCGAAGATCGCCTCGACATGCGTCCAGAACTGTGCGTAGTCGCCGCCGAAGCTGTCGGTCTTACCGGAGGAGTACGTGTTGTCCAGAACCTTGTATTCAAGAATCACGTTCTCGGTGATGATCTCTGGAGGGTTCCCCAGCCGAACGAGCTGGGCCCATACGGTGTTGTAAGGAGGCAGAATCACCATTTGGTCGTAAGTCGGATTCAGGCAGTGCATTCCCAGGTCGTTCCAGGCCATGAGCCGGTACTCTCCGTTGAGAGCAACAGGGTTGGAGATGTCAGTTCCCGCTCCATCAAAGCTCCAAACGTCCGGAATGTCCGGGGTTACTTGGTCCCCGATGGTTTCGTCTCCTTCTCCGCCCAGTTCGCATCCGAAGTTCACCAAAGCTACCGCAATCAGAATCGCAAGTGACACCCGTCTCATGGCAAGTCTCCTCCCCTCTCGTTGTAGACAGCCCGAACTCTCTGCGCCACCCCCCCACAGGTCTTCCCTCCCGAGAAACACCCGTTCCCGGAATCGAGACCATCGCCACCCCGTGCGAACCGCCGAACTTTTATTTCGAGCCGAATTTAGGTCGTCTCATCAGCCCTGGCAAGGGGGTCAGACAGAATTCTTCGCAATTTCTGTAAGTGGCAGTTATTCATAGGGAATATGCGCCCATCCTGGCAGCAAACGTCAGGAAGTGGGGCGCAAACAGATGGGGCTAATCCACAGTGACGGATTCTTCCACAAAGGTCGAACGAATTCATCTCCAATCCTCCTATTCGATCCTGTGTCTCCATGGCATAGGATCCTTCTTCACGAATTCGAACCCGGGGCCTCAAACCTCTATTCGCTAAGCTGACCTCTCTTCTCATTGCCTTTCGACATCCGCCGTGCTTTCATAAATCAAACATCCCTGGGAGGTGACCCGTGACTTATGAACGACAGAAGGTCGATGCACCCCGGTCCGCCGGAATGGCGCTGCGAGTTCTCGTCAACCTGGCCGAATTTCCACTGACTCGCGGCCTTATCGCCCGGATCATGCTTCCAAAGGTCGGCATCACAGACATGCGTAAGACCCCTGCCCAGGCGTCATCGGTCTTTCGAGTCCCGAATTCTCTTCCCTCCTCCGGCACCGAAGATCCGCTCACAGTGGCCCAGAATTTCCCGCTACCCCCCGAGGGCTTTCCCCTCGAAACCGCAGCCGACTTTGTGGAAGCGTACAAATCTGGAAGGACCACACCAACCGCTGTCGCACAACGCCTCCTCGAAGCAA
>CALFHQ010000577.1 GCA_937876385.1 uncultured Pseudomonadota bacterium | reverse complement strand
AGTCGTGGGGCGCCTGAGCCAGAAGCTCCAATGTTTCGGTGGAGGGAAGACCTTTCGTGGCCAGAGAGAAATAGATCTTGTGGTTCTGGAGCACGCGGATGCACTCTCGTGCCAGTGCCTCCAAGTTGTGATCTCCCACGAATACGTCGCAGGCGGTGTTGAACAACACCATCCGCAGCGTCCGAGACTTTCGCTTGAACATCCGAAGCTCATCGGCCAGTTGGGTTGGAGCCTCTCGGTAAGCTCGGGAGACATTGGGAGGGGTGAACCCCCTTGCCTGGTACTTGCAGTAGTCGCATTCGAAGGGGCACCCGACCAGGATGTTGAGGGAATATACATCAAGTTCTTTCAGGCAGTGTGGAACTCCCCGCCCCAGAATCCGAGGCTTGCGCCCCTCCCATTGGATCGTTTGCACATGCAACTCCCATAGATGGCTCGACTTTCCATTCTACGCTGAAGGAGCCTCGCCCGGCAAGAAACTGGTATGCAATCCAGTATCGCCGGGTTGTCCCGCTGATGGCGTTTGTTTGGCGATAAGAATAGGTTTCCAATCGAGCTTAGACAGTGGTAGATTGGACGCATGAAACTGCGCGCTTACGGCCAGACTCACCCAGGGCTGGAGCGAGATAACAACGAAGATGCCCTGTTGGTGAATGTTGAAGCAGGTCTGTTTGTCGTGGCTGATGGCATGGCTGGCCATCGGTACGGCGAACTGGCATCGGCGATCTGTGTCGACACGCTCAAGCGCTTCTTCGAGACAGACAAACTGGACAATCCACTCAAAAAACACCTGGCCCGGGCGAAGCTCCAGGGGCAGGTTCCCCAGAACATGCCGTATCAGCAATTCAAGCTCAAGAGCGCAATAGAAGAAGGCAACAGAGCCATCTTCGAGACGGCTACCAAGAACCCGGAATTCGAAACCATGGGTACCACCGTCGTTGGCGCAATCATTGTGGGAAAGTCCATCTTCCTGGCCCACGTTGGGGACAGCCGCATCTACCGATTTCGCCGGGGGCAGCTTGAACAGGTGACCCACGATCACAGTCTGCTGAATGAATACCTGAAGCTCAACCTTCTTTCCCCCGAAGAGGCAGAAGCGTTCCCGATGAAAAACGTCATTGTTCGAGCCCTTGGCCTGGCGGACCATGTTGAGGTGGAATTGGGGAAGCGAACGGCCCAGAAAGGGGACCGGCTTATGCTCTGCTCCGACGGTCTCAGCGACCTCGTGAAAGACGAGAAGATCGCAGAGGTCTTTGAAAAGGGGGAAGAACCCAGGATTCAGGTTGAGACTCTCATACAACTGGCCTTGGACGCCGGGGGGCTCGACAACGTCACGGTTTTAGTGGCCGAAGTGGAGGACGTATGAAGAGACTATCCTGGCTTCTACTTTGGGGGTTGCTGTTGGTGGGGTTGGGGGGCTGTCACAACAGTTGTCAGGAACTCGCCCAAGAGGCTTGCGAGCGCCAAGGCGAACAGACGCAGCAGTGCAAACTACAACAGGACCATTCGAGCAACGCCGGTGCACGGTCGACGAGACTGTGCGATCGGGCGCTGATGTTGCTTAGAAGTTTGGAACAGAACTAGGAACCAATGAAGGCCCTGCAAACACTAGGCAAATACGAGCTTCTTGAGAAAATCGGCGCGGGCGGGATGGCCGAAGTCTACAAAGCCCGCTTGACCGGTGTCGAAGGGTTTCAGAAGATCGTTGTCGTCAAGAAGATCCTGCCCGGCTACGCACGAAACCTCTCCTTCATCAAGATGCTCATTGAGGAAGCCAAGCTCACTTCGGTTCTGCAACACCCCAATATCGTCTCCATCTTCGAACTCGACAGTGTGGACCAACAGTATTACATCGCCATGGAGTTCGTGGATGGCAGGGACCTGCTCAAGATCCTGGCCCGGTGCGCTGAACGCAAGATTCGAGTGCCCGTTGATCTGGCTTGTTACATCATCTCTGAGGTGTGTAGCGGTCTCCACTATGCGCACCGAGCAAAGGACATCTACGGAAATCCACTCAATATCATCCACCGGGATGTGTCCCCGTCCAATGTCATCGTCTCCTGGGATGGCCATGTGAAGATCATGGACTTCGGAGTAGCCAAGGCACGCACCGAAGACTCCAAGGGTTCTAAGAACGTGCTCAGAGGCAAACTGGGCTACATGTCCCCCGAGCAAGTAAAAGGCGAGGATATTGATCGCCGCTCCGACCTTTTCTCTCTCGGAATTGTCCTGTTCGAGACGTTGACACTCAAACGACTGTTCCTCGGTCGCACGGATCTCGAGACCCTCATCAATGTCCGGGATGCCAACATTGAGAAGAAGTTCAAGAAGTACCCCTTCCTCGATGAGCCGCTGAAGGATCTGTTGCGAAAAGCGCTCAGCAGGGACCGCGAAACCCGCTTCTCAACGGCTCTCGAATTCCAGAACGCACTCAATGACTACCTCTTCCAGAAGAAACAACGGTTGGACCCTTCCAAGATCTCGCAGTTTCTCGATTCGGTCTTCGATAAGGCGAGTGGTGATGAGGACAACCTCATGCCTCGACCACGCAAAGTTGCTGGGCCTGGGGAAGACAGTGAAATTGAGCTGGACGCACCATCTACAATTGTGGGCCGCCCGGAAGAGAAGTCAGAGCCGTCCATCGAAGAATTGAGCCGGCAGCTTCAGGAAGCCAGTCGGATGAACGCGGCAGACCCAAAGACCGATGCGGGAACAGTGACCCCTCGCTCCGGGACAGCCCAAAAGCGACCCAAAGTGCCCAGGGAGGAGTACTCGACAGAGTATTCGTATACCCTCAAAGAAGAGTCCAGCGCTTCCATTGCCGTCTTCGGATCCAAAGAATCCTCCCCTCGTGTGGGGCAAGAACCGGAAGCAATTTCGGCGTCTCTGGACGGTCAGAATTTCCGGCTCCGTAACACCTCCGGCTACGTTTTTGGGCCGGTGGACTATTCCAATCTCGTCAACCTCGTGCAGACAGGGGCCGTCTCCGAAGAGGAATTTGTATCCATCGACGGCGGCGAGTGGTTGCGAGTCCGAGAGTTGACCACCGTTCGGTCCCTCTCTCCCAACGAAGCACTTCGAACCAAGGGGATCACTCCGATCTACTCCGGTTCGACCTCCAAGTCAGGAATCGTCCGCGTGTTCTACCAGATCGCCTCGCGGCAACTCTCGGGCAAACTGCGATTTGTTCAGGGCTCTGCACAAAAAGAATTCTACTTCTACAAAGGCAAGCCAAAACACGTGGCTTCCAACTTGAAACAGGAGCTGCTGGGGCCGTTCTTGCTTCATCGCGGGATTGTCGACGAAAATCAGATGAAAAGTGCCCTCGGAAAGGCCGCCGAGTTTGGGGGTCGTCTCGGAGATGCCCTCGTTTCAATGGGATTCGTGAAACCCCACGAACTCTATTGGCTGCTGGACCTGCAGTTCAGAGAAAAATTCCTCCAAATTTTCAAGTGGGACGGAGGGACCTACGAGTTCTACGAAGGAGTACCGTGCCCCGTGGAGATGGCACCCTCCGACGTGGACGTATATCGCTACATTGTGGAAGGGGTTCGAAAGCACGTCGCTGCCAGCGACCTCAAGTCCTTCTTTGCCCCCCACGAGAATTCGCTCATTCGTCCACGAAAGAACTCCTACTTGACCATGGAGAAGCTGCCGCTGAACTCCAAAGACCAACGAATGTGGGCCCAGGTTCAACGAAGCCGAACTATCGCAACGGCTTTAAGAGATGCTGTCGGGAATGAAGAGGGAAAGAACACACTTTATCAGTTGATGCTCATCCTGTACCAACTTGAGCTCATTGCCTTCCAGCCCCGAAAGTAGCCCGGCGCTGACCTGGCCCCGTGAACAAGAGCGCCAGCTAGTCGAGGCTCCTCGAAATGAGGACGAAATGAATGACAAGAACTCGTTTGTCTGTACCTTGTGCAATCACCAATTCCAGGCACAATCCAGTTCCACTCCACGCTGCCCAAAATGCATGCGCTCCACCGGCGTCACCTCGCTGACAAGAGGGACGGAGGGGACAAGAGGGACGGAGGGTGTGCCCACCGACGGAGGAATGAAAACGGGGACGGAGGGCGCAACAGAACCGCGCAGTGGTTCTCCTTCGAAGCGTCGTCGTCTCCTGCCCATCCTCATCTTGCTGTTCACCTTCCTACTCGGAATTCCTTTGGGTCTCTGGATTGTTCACCGAGAGGCCGAGACCCCCTACTCTTTGGCTGCCCAATTGCTCAGCAAATCCGGCGTCAACGATTTCCTTCACTTACCCGCCGGCGAAAAGTTCGTACCTCTCGAGAGTCTGGACAAGACATTTGAGGATGCCGGGGTTACCGGTAGTTCGGAATCCCAGCCGAGCGAGGTGAAACTCCCGACAACGAATCTGCTGGAGCGCGGAGGTGCTGCCACTGACATCGAAATGGTCTGGATGGCGTTAGCACTTCTAGGTCCGTCGGCCCAAGAAACCCTGCCCTGCATCACGACGCAACCCGTCGACACGGCTGTGGCCAACCGTCGTGTCGGACTTTGCACGGAGACGGATGGAAGCTGCCATTGGCTCTGGAGACCCTTTTCAGGCCCGCTCGATTCGGAAGCAAGCTGTATCTCCCCTGTCGAGTTCGGTGGATTGTATCTGTCCCTCTTGGGCGAGAGGGCGACAACACCTAAGGCCAGTTACGCCTATTTCGAGCGAGCCCTCCAAATGAATGATACTCCCTCCATACGATTTGCCCTCGGCACGGCAAAAGTACGTTTTGGAGTGACCGACTTTGGTGCTGCTGACATAGAAGAGGCCCTTTTGGCAGACCCTTCAGTCGGTGGTTACGTCGCCCTCGGCAAGGCTCTCCTGGATGATCCAGACAGGGGCGAGGACGCCGTTGTAGCTTTCAACACGGCACTGAATATCGACTCCACCAATCTCCAGGCTCGGATGGGACTGGTCCAGGCCCTCTTGAATAAAGGGGCCCTCACTGGTGTGGAGAGGCACCTGAAGTGGCTTGCCAAGGAACATCCGAGACAAGCTGGGGTGAATCTGCTGTGGGCTCGCTACTGGCTGATGAAAGAGGAGCCCCAGAAGGCCCTGGAATCCCTGCAACTCGAGGCCGAAATCACTCCAGGATACGAATCTTTTGCGCGGTTTGCTGAGTTGACTGCCAAACTGAATGGCTTCCGAAAAGCTGTGGAGCTGCTGAAGGGCAAGTACGACGAATCTGATGACCCTCGATACCTACAGAAAGCAGCGATGTTGCTGCATGACAATTCTGAGAGAGAGGAAGGAATACAATTGCTGAAGGAGCACCTGCGAAAGACCCCCCAGGACGCAACGTCAGCCAGGCTTGTTGCAGGCCTTCTTCTCGCCGACCGGCAGTACTCAGCTTCCCTCACGTACGCGCAGTCGGCTCTCCGTGCCGAGCCCGAATCCAAGGAGCTGAACCTCCTTGTGTTGCTTGACAAGATCATCTTGAGAAACGAAGGAAAGGGGGATGAGCAAGTGACTAAGGCTGAGTTGACTGACCGGCTGATGCGCTTCCCCGGCATTGCCGTGCCGCTTGCTAACCAGTTGTTGGACCGAGGCTACACCGAGTCAACCCTGCTGGTTCTTGAAACGGCGGTCGAAGTTAACCCGAGAGCCGTTGATTTGCTCGCCAACCTCTACGCAATATATATCGGAACAAACCAGCCCACGAAAGCTCGGCAACTGAAGGAAAAAGCCAAGCAATCTCTCAGTTCGGAGGACGACGAGGCCCTGAATCAGTTGGTGGAACAGATTGACAAGGTTCAGAAGTTGAGGTCCAACCAGGGAACAGGCCAAGATGCTCACTTGCCCGACGACACCAGCTTGACCGGGGAGGAATAGCCCATCCGACCGTGGCCCTCCGTCCCCGCTCCACCTTTGCCTTCTACAGCACTGGAGGGCATAATGACGGTGCGGTACAGATTCCTTGTTCAGGCAGCCACTTCTCAATGTAGAGTAGGTGTGCGGAGGGGCTTCAGATGGCAGAACCCGGACAGAAAGGCGCGGCCAATTTTGCATTGTGTACGTTGATACTCATGCTCATGGGCTGCGGTTCGCAGGGCATCAACGAAGCTTCCGACGGACCGGGAACGAAGAACCAGGACTTGGTGGAAGTGGGGACGGAGGGAGTAGATTCGCTTGGGGGAAGCGATCTGAACGACGGTGGAATTCAGCTTGAATTGGTGCTATCGGATTCAATAGAAACGACCAGCGATATTGCCCTGGCTGATGTCTCCGATGTCGCCCTGTCTCCAGACATCATCCCTCCTGGGGACATTCTTGAATTGGATTCAACCTTCCCGGATGCAGAGACGATCTCTGAATACGTGGCCTTCCAGCAATGCACCAGTTTGGAAGCTTGTCCAAATGAGCGCGCTCCTCTCTGCCTTCTTCTCCCTAATTCGGAGGAGGAGGGGATTTGCGTGACGGACTGCAGTGATTCTGAGTTGGATTGTCCTCCTTGGTTGAGTTGTGTCGCACCAAATTCATCCAATCCCACTTTCCGAGTCTGCTTGGAGGCGCGTCGAGAGTTTCAGACATGTGACGGAGCGGCCGGGATGGTCTGTGGTTCGGGACTCAATTGCATCGGGTTGCCGGAAACAGCCCAGTCTATCTGTGCTAGATTCTGCTCGATGGAAGACTCTTTGTGTCCAACCGGAACGGCCTGTCAAGGCATCGATCCTCTTGACCTGACCCCGGAGTGGGGTGCGTGCTTGCCGTTGTTTCAACTCCCCACATGTAGCGACACGGAGGAATGCCCCTCCGGGCGCACATGTGTGCCCCTCACTGGCGGGACTGGGCGTTGCCTACTCTCCTGTGACACTGTTGGGGATTCTTGTGATGGAGGAGGCCACTGCCTTACGAGACCGGACATGTCAGGGGAAGATTGTGCCGTCTGTGGTTTCGGGCAGAAAACCGGGGAGATCTGTGACGACAAAAGGGGGGTGACCTGTTCTTCGGACGGTGAGTGCGTTGGACTGGTCACTCAGGATCTCTGGGGCCGGTGTCTGGGGCATTGTGTCGGTGGTGAGTGCCTTGGAGCCACTGTGTGCATTCTAGAAGGAGCAGGCGATTTTTGCGCCCCAATTGAACTGTCTTCACCCCCCCTGCAACTCTGTTCCGCCCTGTTTCCTTGCCAGGATGAGCAGTTTTCCTGCAGCTTTTTCGAAGAGGAGGTGGCTGGAGGAATATGTCTAAAGGAGTGCGATGCAACCTGTCAGCCGCCGTATTCCTGTGTCAACGGGCTTTGCCAACGCTCGATGTCCGAAGGAGACGGTTGTTGCGAAGCTGTTGGGGCTTTCTGTGAAACCCCTCTCCAATGCATCAAGGACAGCTTGCTGCCGTCAAGTCCCGGCTCCTGTCTTCGCCCTTGTGCTCCGAGTGACGACGCCTGTCCAACGGGGACGGAGTGTCTGGTGCCTGCGGGATATCCCGTTGACCAGTCCTTCTGTGCCGAACGCAAATCGTTTGGTGAGTCCTGTGCCAACCGCCTTGGACAAGTCTGTGGAGCCGAGTTGTCCTGTGTTGGTTTTGGTGATTCTTCCCCCGGCGACATGGCGGGAGTCTGCACGCTCGGCTGTGACGGGCCAGGTTCCTGCCCGTCCGGACCGCCAGGGACATTCGCCGAATGCATACTGAAGAATGACGGGAATTGGTTTTGTGGGTTTCTATGCGACCTCAACGGTGCAGCTTGTCCCAGCGAACTCGAATGCAATCCCATTGTGCCAGTGTGCCAGCCCTAGATTTCTCTGTTTGTTCCTCCCAGGAGCACCCGTCCTCTCCGCTCCAAAGCTCACGAAGCAGGAAAATCGATTGATTTCAGGGTTTTTTGCCCGCTACGCGGTCACGGCCCTCCGTCCCCGTCCTACCCAGCCGCACATCGATTCGTCTCTCACGCAGGCCTGATTCAAAGTCAGAGCTGATTGCCGAGCAGGTTTCGATAGGACGCCAC
>CALFHQ010000576.1 GCA_937876385.1 uncultured Pseudomonadota bacterium | reverse complement strand
CAAAGTGCAACGACCAGCGCTTTCTGAACCACCTGGCTTCCATTGTTACGGCGGCTGGTGCGGAAGAGAACGCCCCCGCCGAGCCGCTGGTTCTGGTGGCCCTGGATGTGATCTCGGGAATCGGTGACTTCAAGACCGGTAAAGACGAGCTCGTATCTGATCTCCTCCTCGATCTGCTCTTTGCCGGGCGAGCAAAACTGCTCAAGCGGATCTTCAAGAAGAACCGAGTGACCGTGAGAGACTCAGTCAAGAGGGCCATGTGCCAAACTCTCGGCCGAATTGGCTCGAAGGACGTTGAAGTCGAACTTCGAGCCCTGTCCGAGGAAGCGTCCGCTGACATAGCCGAGGCTTGCCTGAAGGCGGCCAACGAAATCCGAACACGAAGATCGAAGAGTTAGTTCTCGCCTTGAAAGATTGCCTATCCATTTCGTGGCCCCGGTCTTGACACGAATCCACCGGTCAGCTAGATATCTAGGAACCGTTCGATCGGTAGTTGTTGAGGGAAGTCGGTGCAATTCCGACGCGGTCCCGCCGCCGTAAGCGAGGACGAAACCGGCACAATGCCACTGGCCAACAGGGCTGGGAAGGCGCTGGGAGTAGGGTGAATCGCAAAGCCGGAAGACCTGCAACTGCCGTCCGTGAACAATTCTTCTCGAGGAAGAAGGATGTCCGTCAGAGGCCATTGCGTCCCTGCAACTCATCTCTCCTTCCTCACATCAAAGGCGCCGAGGAGCGTGCTGGGAGGTTTCGATGCGTGCAACACTGTCCTGGATCTTGTTGGGAATTCTCGTCTTGTTCGTGGTCGGCTGTGGAGAGGGGGATGGGGGCAAGGGAGATGTCCAAGCGGACACCATCTCGAGCGACCTCGTGGCGGATGTCCAGGGGGAAGACCTCACTGACGATGTTGACGAGGGCGCTGACATCGATGGCTCAGAGGAGATTTCGCTGACGTGCCTCGATGTGGAGTGTCCCGAAAATGCAGAGTGCGCCTCCGAGACGTTGGAATGCGAGTGTGTCGAGGGGTACGTCATGGACGCAGGCGCATGTGTCCAGGAGCCTGAGTGCGTTGAGGATGCGGACTGCGCTGACGAGGACTTGTGCAATGGAGTCGAACTCTGCCTGGAGGGGAGCTGTACTCCGGGCACCGTCGTGGAGTGCCCCGCCCCGGAAGGGTGCGTAGCGGCCTACTCGTGTGAATCTTCCACCGGAACCTGCCAGCCGCAGTACGCTCCGTCGGGTGCCTCGTGCGGAGATGGACTGTCGTGCAATGGAATCGAGACCTGCTCTCCCACGGGTCAGTGCAAGTCGGCTCAGCCCATCGATTGTGGGCCGGGAGGGGAGTGTGTGGAGCCCGACGGCCAGTGCGTTTGCTCGTCGCCGTACTTCTCAAGTCAGGGGGAGTGCCTGCCTCCCGTGGTTCTGGCGACCTTCGACGACTTGGAATTGGGTGAGGAGAGCTTCTGGAATGGCTCCGACGGGGAGGGGGAAATCACCGGCTTTGAGAGTGGTATGTTGCGGTTTGCTAACGATTTCGATACGGAGTCCATGTGGTGGAGCGGCTTTGCATACTCGAACACCACAGATACCGTTGATGCGAGCTATGACAATCAGTACAGCGCCGTCACTGGAAGCGGAGAGCACTCCAGCAATTATGCGGTGGGCTACTCAGTAACCTTTGGTACGACTCCTCGAATCGAGTTCTCCAAGTCCGATACCCAGATGACCTTGGCGGGGTTCTTCGTCACCAACACTACCTTGACCTATCAATCGATGCTCCTGGGCGATGACTACGCCAAAGCCTTTGGTGGATTGGATGGCACAGACCCTGACTGGCTGCTCCTCACTGTCAAGGGGTTCAACAGCGCCGGAGAATCCACCGGCACGAAGGACTTCTACCTGGCGGATTTCCGCTTCGAGCAATCGGAAGATGACTACATCGTGAGCGACTGGACCTTTGTGGACCTGCGAGGGCTGGGAGACGTTCACGCCTTGGAGTTTGAGATGTCCTCGTCGGATGCCGGAGAGTGGGGAATGAACACCCCCTCCTACTTTGCTCTGGATACCATCGTTCGACACGAAGCGGTGGCCGGGTTCGAGGACGTCGGTTTGAACGAAGACGGGCTGTGGATAGGCTCCGCCGGCGAGGGAATGGCCCAGAGCGGGAACGCTCGATTCTCAAACGTCTATGACCCTGAGTATGCCTCCTGGTCGGGATTCTCGGTGACCAACTGGACCGATACGGAGACTCAGGGGTGGGACAATCAGTATTCTGCGGTTCCGGGAATGGGAGCCAACGACAGCACCCAATACGCCACCGGCTATTATGCAGGCTCGTGGGGTGCCCCCCCGGTGGTGACCCCTCTCTCCGATGCCCTCGTGCTCTTCGACGGGGTCTACGTCACCAACGCAGTATATCCGTATCTGACCTTCTTGAACGGCGACGATTTCTCGAAGAAGTTCGGGGGGGAAGATGGGACCGATCCCGACTGGCTTCTCCTCATTGCCGAAGGACTGGACGCACAAGGAGCCGTCGTCTCCACGTCGGAATTCTACCTGGCGGATTACCGGTTCGAGGATTCCGCAGACGACTACGCCGTAACGAATTGGACCTGGTGGAATCTGTCCGAGCTGGGTGGAGTGCACTCGGTGGCCTTCCGGATGGAGTCCTCGGATGCAGGGGAGTACGGGATGAACACCCCGGCCTACTTCTGCCTGGACGACCTCACCCTCCTGGGCTTTGCCACCAACTGATCAAAGGAGGACTTCACCTTCTTTTGTCTCCGCAGACCAGTCCAGAATGGGCCAGCCACGGCGAGTGGCGAGGCGACGCAGGCGTGGGTCGGGTGCGACGATGCGGGGGTGTCCCACGAGTTCCAGGACCGGAAGATCTGTGTAGCTGTCGGTGTAGAAGTAGCTCTGTCCCAGGTCGATGCCATGCTCTCGAGCATATTCTGTTGCGTAGTGCACCTTTCCTTCTCCGTAACAGAGAGGGGCCACGAACCGCCCTGTGAAGACGCCGTCTTGAACTTCGTAGTGGGAGTGAAGGCGTGCGTCCATGTCGAAGAACTTCTGGGCACACCTGGATTCATAGGGAGAGCTGGAGGTGAGCAGCACCAACGGATGGCCAGCCTTGCGGTGCCCATTCAGGGTCCCCCTGGCTCCAGGAGCTTCGTAGGGTGTCACGATGGAGTGGAACCATTCTTGGGTAATTTGGTCCACCCTCTCCTCGGAAATCCCCTTTACCGTTCCCAAGGCTTGAGACATGGCCTTGTTCATGTCGATGAGGCCAAAGTGATACAGGAGAAAATAGCTCATCCCCCGAAGGACCATGGAGAGGGGAAGTCTGCCCTCTTCTCGCTCGTGGTTCATCCAGAGCTTGCCGCTGTTGACGGCTATTAAGGTCTTGTCGAGGTCAAAAAATGCAGCCGGTCGTCCAGCCGTTGAAACGGTCATGGGTCGTTCCTCCAGTTCGTCCAGGGAGTTACAATGCGATGGAATGGCACAGTGTCAAGGGGCGGACGAGTCGATTGGTGGAGTCTGAACGTCCCCTTCGGGCGATTGTTGGGGGGCCGTTGTGACATCCTCTGTGGTCGCTGACCCGGCTCCTTCGGGCGCCGGCTGGTCCTCTGTTGTCGTGTCAGACACCGTATCCGCAGTTGCTTCGGTTCCCTCGACCACGTCGGTTCCCTCGACCACGTCGGTTCCCTCGACCACGTCGGTTCCCTCAACTGCTTCGGCTTCCGTTCCGTCCACGATGGGAATGTGAGTGAGTCCCTTCTGGGCCCTGGCCGGGAGAATGATAAACGCCCTGTCTCGAATTCCCTCGAAGCCTGGGAACACAGCCGTCTTGTAAAGCTCCTCGATCTTGTCTGCTTTGTCCGGCGCCACTTCCTCCCGGGCTTCGGCCAGATGGCTGGCGAGGCGGCCTTCCCAGGTGAATATCTTCCAGGACGAGCACCAGAACTTATCGGACAGTCCGTTGCTCTTGAGCATCTGGTCCAACGCTTCGCTGCGCTCTCCGACGGCAGCGGAATCCTTGAACAGGACGAAGAGCAATCCTGGGCCTTTGTATCCCGGGTAGACTTCGGCGTCTGGCCAGGAAGCCTTCACGTCCGCTTCCAGGTGGGCAATCTGTTCCTTCATTTCGTCCAATTCGTCGGCTCGACGGGGGGGAGGCGCCAGCGCCTTTTCAATGCTCTTAGAATCGTCCAATTCCCAGATTCGCATGGTTAGCAGTGGTGCCGGCAGGGCGCCCAGACGAAGCGTTCGGGCGAGGTTTTCTGCCATCGCACGGCTCTCTTCCGGGGTTCCTTCAGCTCCCAGTGTGATGGCTGCGCGACCGCCGCCGATTCGCTCCATGACGGTGGGTGCCGAGACGACGAACCCATCGACTTCGATGGCGAGTTGTCTTCCGATGAGGCGTTCAGTGAGGTCTCCGAACAGTTCCTGCCCAGAACGGGAGAACACGACGTTGATCATGGCTTGATTGCGGTCGTCGAAGTTCACCGACGCGGTCTCGATCCACTCCCCCCCCATTCCTGTACCCGGTTCGAGACAGAGGGTGTGGTAATATGCATTGATCTGGCCGTCTTCCAAGCGCTCCTTGACTGCGGAGATGGCGATCAAACGGTCGTGGGGAAGTCGTCCCCTGGCATCGGCGTAGTCGAGGAAAGCTCGCAGGCGTGCCAGGTTTGTGGATTGAACTTGGGGAGTCCCGTTGAAACGGGCCAGAGACAAGGTGGAGGCCAATTCGGGGTTGCTCTGCTTGAATTCGTCGAGGTCCTTTCGAAGGTTAGAGAAGACCTGGCAGCTTCCTTCCACGGCATGGAAGTCGATGCGTCCGGCGGTGCTTACCATGGTCATGATGTCTCGGGCGTCCTCCACGCTCTGGTTCCCAATGGCGACGTCGATGAAGAGGTCTCCTCGGGCTTGCACGGAGAAGGGAGAGACATTCATGGCCTTCAGTCGTTCGGCCAGGGCCGTTGCTGTTTCCGACAGGGTCTTGGCTTGGAGGTGTCGCATCTCCTCGGGGTCCATGACGATTCGAGCGCCGAAGACTTCGGAGATGCTCTTGTATCGAGGGTCGACATGGGTTGTGACCCAGTTGTCCTCAAGGTTTCCGAGGGCAGACACGTCGGTGGTTTCGATGACGATGGATGAGTTGCTCTCCAGTCGAATTCGCACCAACTCCCTCAATAGCGCCAACTCAGCCTGGGATGGTGGGATGGGAAGCCCGTTCTTGTCCTCCAGATCCTTTTCACGGGTTCCTGTGGCCAGGTGGGCGATGACCGCGGACAAAACATACTCGGTTCGGGCCCGGATGGCGGATTCAGCACGCACTCGGTATCGAAAGAGAACGGCGCGCTTCCAACTTGCCGGGTCCCCTTCTTCCTTCGCCGCTGTTGCCTCGTGCTTCTTCTTTACATTGCGAGGTTCTGGAGCGGGGGCTTCCTCGGCCGCTTTTCGGCTTTGAGACTTGGGTGGCAGGGGAGACTCTGAGGGCTGGCACGCCATCGAGAGCATTGTCACCGTCGCCAATACGATTGATATCCTTGCAATCATGTCCTCTCCTTGATGGGGACTCTCAGCCCGGCTTGGGAATAGCAGTCCCGGCTTCCCACAGCTCTGTCTCGTTTGATGTCCATCGAAGTCGAATTCTAACCCGGTGGATCAAAAGGAGCAACCTTCGCTTGAATTGTCCCGAAAAAGAAGTCATATTGGGTCCAAACAGAAGGACCGAGCTATTGGTAGCTGGCGTGGAATCCAGGTAAGCAACCCGATGTCAGGAGGGATGGGCCCTCTTTGGCGCCGAAGCGGTGGGTCTTTCGGATACCTTTTTCGATGGAGGAGAAGCAATGAGGTACACCTTGATAGCGGTCGTCGCAGTGGCATTCTTGGCCACGGGTTGCCCCAACAACACAGTCCAGCCTGAGAAGAAAGAGACCACTCCTGTGGCGAAGAAGACTTCGGGAGAGAAAGATCTGGCGGACTACTACACGGTCGAAGTTCACCCGGAAGGAAAGAGCATCGTCATTGCCATTTTCAACCACAAATTGGTGAAGAACAACGATGACACCTGGGCCGCTGCCTTGTTGGGTGGATTCGAGGTTTCCAACCGGAGCGCCAACGACAACGACGCGCTGGCGGTGGGCTTCTCCTACACAGCCGGCAACGTCGAGGCGTACGCTGTGAGTGCGGCGGACTACCGAGCGTTCAAGTCGAAGCGGATGTCTCAGGAAGACTTCATCAACCAGATCAAGAAGATCAAGTAATCTCCCCCCGGGCCTCCTCGCCGAGAAATCATCCTTCCAGCATCTTGGCCAGTCCCCGGGTTCCCTCAAAGTGAACCAACACGACCTTCAACGACACCATCAACGGCACTGAAATCAGCATCCCAATGGCTCCCCACATCCACCCCCAGAAGATCATCGAGATGAAGATGACCAGGGGGGAAAGGTTCAAGGAGCGGCCCATCAAACGGGGTTCCACGATGTTTCCCATGGTGACTTGAATTGCCAGAAGGCCGGCCCCGAGGCCCAGGGTGTAGGGGAGGGGGTTGTCGAATTGAACCAAGGTGATGATGATTGGCGGGATGCTGGCCAGAATGGAACCCACCGACGGAATGTAGTTCAGAAGGAAGGCGAGCAATCCCCACAACAGAGCAAAATCGATTCCGGTGAGGGCGCACAGCAGCCATACGAGGAACCCCGTGGTGAAACTGATAGCCGTCTTCCAGCCCAGATAGCGCTGAATCTGTGTGGTGATGCCTGAGACTGCCGAGGTGAGCTCATGCCCCTCTGCAAAGGCCTCTTCCGCCTTCTCCTCAAACCGCGCTCCTTCCAACAGCATGAACAGGGTCATGAAGAAAATCAGCAACAGATTGCTGAGAACGCTCAGGAACGACACCATCCAACTTCCCAGTATCTTGGCCACGGCACCAGGACTGATGGAGCTTTGAATGAAGTCGGAGTTGATGGACACTCCCTGCGCAGCGAACCACCCGAGCATCGAATCGAGATGGAGCTGAATCCGCTTCGTGTATGAGGGCAGCGCGATTTCCAGGGTACGCAGGCTCATCATGAGCAGCGTGACCAGCACCCCCGCTCCCAGCAACACAGTCAGCAGCGACAGCACCGATGCCAGGGTGAGAGAGGCTTTGCGACGCTTGAAGAAACGGATCAGTGGATAGAGTAGAAAGGTCAGGAAGAAAGAGAGGATGATGGGCACGGCGATGGCCTGCGTCACCTTGAGAACCGCCATTCCCAGAATCACGGCGATGATCACCAGGGCTGTCGTGGCCCGATCTTTCTTCATGGATTCCTCGCTCGAGGTTTCTTCGTAGACCGTGTTAGGCTACAATGCCCTCTATCGCCGGTCAAGGCGGTAGAACGACTTCATGGAGAGTACAAAAGGCATGGCCAATCGATACTTTGCTACCACACCCCGTGGCCTGGAAGGGGCCCTGGAGAAAGAGCTCATCACCTTCGGGGCGCAGAACCTCGACCCCCGGGTCGCCGGCGTGGCCTTCGAGGGCGGACTATCCATCGCCTACCGCGCCTGCCTCTGGTCTCGAGTCGCCAGCCGCATCCTTCTGAACCTTCACGTTTACGAGGCAGCGACCCCCGAAGCCCTCTACGAAGGCGCTCGCAACTTCCCATGGGAGGAGCATTTCTCGTCGGACGAAACCATCGCAGTGACCTTCGTGACCACCCGCTCGGCGATTACTCACACGAACTTCGGCGCCCTGAAAGTCAAAGACGCTGTGGTGGATCGCTTTCGTGACCTCACCGGCGTTCGACCATCGGTGGACCGGCAGAATCCGGATATTCATCTCCACGTCCATGTCCTCGACAACTACGCTACCCTGAGCCTCAACCTCGCCGGAGAGAGCCTCCACCGAAGGCATTGGCGACTCTCCACCGGCCCGGCAACCCTCAAAGAGAACCTCGCCGCCGGAATCCTCGT
>CALFHQ010000575.1 GCA_937876385.1 uncultured Pseudomonadota bacterium | reverse complement strand
CAAGTTCCAGTCGCCCAGGACAGAATCCATAGCCGGTTTCCAGCACCCAGAGCATGTCCAGCTTGACAGGCTCTTCCCACCCCTTCTCGGAGACAACCGCGGTTGTACAGAACCCGCTGGACGAGCACCGCTGCGTGGATTCGCAATCATCATCCGATGCGCACAAGACGCGGCATTGGCCGTCCACCAATTCAGAGCCAGCGGGGCACTCACCGCCAGGCGATTCTGAACACCGAGAAGAGAAGCTCCCCACAAGGATGACCACTACTGCAACAGCAAAAGGCAGTCTCACACGCATACGCCAATGTCCTTGTCTACTATTCTTCCCAGTGAATCGTGGCCATTATACAGGACCAGGTCTCGATACACAAACCGCTACCCCCCGCATCAAATGCGGGATCTTGAAACGTCTCACTCCTCACGACAGACCCGCACTTTGTGCTATCATCTCGTCGATGCTGAGCCTATGGAGGTGGTGATGAATCGTTGGAGTCGAGGGGTGCTGTGGGGGTTGCTGGCCTTGTGGGGCTTTGTCTTGCCTGGGTGCAAGTCAGACGAGAAGGGCTCTGGCGAGTCCCTGGTTGCCTGGTCTTCTTGTGGAGATGAGGACAAGAGCCTGCGAGCTTTAACTTCGGTTAACGCCCAGTGCACTACGGTTCAAGTGCCCGAGAATCCTGACAAACCCGAGGGGCGAATTCTGACCCTTCGCGTAGCGAAGATTCCCGCCGTCTCCCCCAATCCCGAACCGGACCCCCTGTTTGTTCTGGCTGGTGGCCCCGGACAAAGCGCCACCCAGGTGGGACCGCAACTGCTCCCTTTCCTTAGTGGAATCAACGAGAAGAGGGACATCATCCTGGTGGATCAACGGGGTACTGGAGGTTCCAACCTCCTCCAGTGTGACCCTCCTGATGACGACTCTTTGAAGAACCTGTTTGTCGTCAAGGACACCACGCAAGACGCCCAGGATTGTCTGAAGACTCTCAAGGAGAAAGCGGACCTCCGCTACTACACAACCCCCTTTGCAGTGGACGACCTCGATGCCGTTCGGGCCGCACTGGGGTACTCCTCAATCAACCTCTGGGGCGGTTCTTACGGGACCCGGGCAGCACTGGAGTATTTGCGACGTCACGAAGACAGGGTTCGAACGGTGGTGCTGGATGGAGTGGCACCAGTGGGAATGCGCCTTCCCTTAAACGTCGCACAAGACGGCACAAAGGCCATGGAATCGGTCTTCGACACTTGCGAATCGCTTCCGTCGTGCCAGGAGGCCTTTCCAGACCTCCGCAGCCGGACATCTCAGTGGCTGACTTCCCTGGAAACGCCCGTTGATATCGCCCTGAACAACCCTCGAACTGGAAAGAAGGAAACAGTCACTCTCACTGCCATGGGAATTGCACAGACCATCCAATCGGTGCTGTACGTCTCCGAACTCGTTGCTCTTCTTCCTCTGGCCTTGCACAAGGCGGTGTATGGAGACCTAAGCACCATGGCGACTTTGGCCCTCACCATGGGAGAGGGGCAAGAAGGGTTGGCGGTGGGAATGCACCTGTCGGTGGTTTGCGCCGAGGACGTGCAGTTCATCAAAGACGTTGACGCCCAGGCCGCCTCGAAGGAGTCTCGAGTCGCCCGAGGGATGCTGGAAGAGTACCGCTCGAAATGCGCCTTCTGGCCCACAGGAATCCTCCCTGACGACTTCTTGACTCCGGTTGCGAGTGACAAACCGGTGTTGCTGCTGTCTGGCGAATTCGATCCGGTTACAGCCCCGCGGTGGGCCGAGAAGGCGTCCGAGACGCTCTCCAACTCACTGCAAGTCGTGGTTCCGGGGACGGGGCACGGCACCACCCCTCGAGGGTGTGTGCCGAAGGTCATCGCGGCCTTTGTCGAGTCCGGCACCCTGGACGGCATAGACACGAAATGCGTTGAGTTGCTGGGACGGTCTCCCTTCTTTGTGTCCAACGCCGGGCCGGGGGTTTCCAATGATTGAAGTTTTAGAACTGAAGAAGAAATTTGGGGCGGTGCAGGCCGTCGATGGGGCTTCGTTTCAAGCCGAGGACGGACAGGTCACCGGATTGCTTGGGCCAAACGGCGCCGGGAAAACCACGACCCTCCGCATGCTCTACGGATTGATTCATCCAGATGCCGGCAGTATTCGACTGGATGGGTTGGATGTGTTGGCGGATCCGTTGGGTGCGCAGAAGCACATCGGAGCTCTCACGGATGCTCGTGGGTTGTACGTTCGGCTCACCACCCGGGAGCACATTCGGTACTATGGAGAGCTTCGACAGATGACCTTGAAGGCCATCTCGAAGGAAACCGACCGACTCACCGAGTTGTTGGACATGGGGGCCATTCTCGATCGTCGAACCCAGGGATTCTCACAAGGGGAACGGATGAAAGTGGCGCTCGCCTGCGCCCTGGTTCACAGCCCCCGAAACCTCCTCCTGGACGAACCCACCAACGGACTGGACGTGATGTCCACTCGAGCGGTTCGAGGGCTCATCACTCACCTCAAGGATGCTGGGCATTGCGTCATCTTCTCCAGTCACATCATGCAGGAGGTTTCTGCATTGTGTGACCGCATCGTGGTGATGGCGAAGGGAAGGGTGGTGGCTACTGGAAGCGGCGAGGAGCTACTCGAGCGCTCGCACTGCGACAACCTGGAGGACGCCTTCCTGGTGTTGGCCGGTGAGGAGGAATGCCCATGAAAGCGATGTCCATGTTTCGAGGTTGGAGTGTTGTCTTTCGAAAGGAGCTCCTTGATGGGCTGAGAGACCGGCGCTCCATCTTGTCTGTCCTTAGCCTTCCTTTGCTCGGACCCTTAATGATCTATGTGACCTTCACTGCGGTGGCCAACACGGCGACCCCTTCGGAGGTCGTGGAGGTCCCCGTGGTGGGTGCGGCCTATGCAGAGCACCTGGTGGATTTCATGAAGCAGCATGGGCTCTCGATTGTAGAGCCCCCGGAAGATCCAGAGAAGGCGGTTCGGGACCGGGATGTACCCTTTGTGGTGATAATCCCCGAGAACTTCGAAGAGGAGTTTGCCCAATTGCATCCTCCGGAGGTGCGTTTCGTCGTGGACGAATCGAATCGGGATGCCATGGCGGAGACTCGCAAGCTCCAGGCCGTACTGCAAGGTTATTCAAGCCAGATTGGGATGCTGCGACTCATCGCCCGGGGGGTGAGTCCCGAAATCTCCAACGCCGTCACCATCGAACGGGTGGACGTGTCGAGTGACCAGGAAAAGGCTGCCTTGATGCTGAACATGGTTCCCATGTTTATCATTTTGGCAGCATTCATTTGCGGCATGCAAATCGCAGTGGATGCAACGGCGGGAGAGCGAGAGCGTGGGTCGCTGGAGCCGTTGCTCATTACCCCCGTGAGGCGTCGCTCCATCGTTCTCGGGAAGTGGCTCGCTGCGGTTTTGTTTTCGGGCATTGGCGTGCTTTTGACCTTGGTCAACAGCGTCGTCGTGCTCTCCTTTGTGCCGCTGCACGAATTGGGGATTCGGTTCTCACTGTCTGCCACCCAGGTCATTGGAATGGGGGCGGCCATTTTGCCGCTGGCTTTCCTGGCCACCGGATTGCAGCTTGTGGTGGCGACCTTCTCCCGTTCGTTTAAGGAAGCTCAAACCAGCCTCTCCTTGTTGATGTTTCTCCCCATGGTCCCGAGCATGTGGTCGATCCTCGTCCCCTTCGAAAATCAGCGATGGATGGACTTTGTGCCCATGCTGGCTCAGCAGACCATCCTGTCCAACGTTCTGTCGGGCAAATCCCTTCCGTTTTCCTCGTTTCTCATCGCCGGATTCATGAGTCTATTGGTGGGAATTGGCTGCGTCCTCGTCACAGCGAGGCTCTTTCGCAGGGAACGAATCATCTACGGATAGTATGTTCACGCAGGGGTGTGTCGCTTACAACAATCACTTCCACTTCGCCGGGCGCTGCAGCACGAATCCATCGGCTTTCTTTACAGATTCCTCGAATTGGGACTGGGCCAGCTTGCGCTTTCCAATTCTGAAGTAGGCGTTCGCAGCCTTCTTAAGGTCTTCCGAGTTGCGGCGCGGTGGGAAAGCTACAATCACTTTCTTGTTAGTGGAGAACAACCTGATTTGCTGGATCGGCCCCACAAGGTCGCTGTCACCAGAGACGAGGATGGCTACATCAAAGGCGTCTCCGTAGGCATCTGTTAGAAGCTGCACTGCGATATTGACGTCCGTCATCTTCTCTTCAAACTTCTGCCATTCGTTGCCGCACCTATTGCACCTCACTGGTTTGCTCAAGTACTTTCCGAAGTACATTTCAACATCTGGCTGGGTAGCGACTGCTTCCAGAAAGGTGTTCTGTCGGTGACTCTTGTTCTGGTCCCAAGCAGTATCTGAGACTCTCGCCGTGAAGTAGTTCACTTTCGACAATGTCTGACCAGGTTGCAGGAACTTGAGGCAGAGGGCTCTCAGATTCAACCAAAGCAACCTCTTGAGATTGGCGTCCTTTAGACCGTAGTAGAGATTGAAACCGTCGATGTACACAATGACACGTTGCGGATCGCTCATCCTCCCTCCATCGTCGCATGTCTCATTGGAGTGGAACGTTCTTTGACTGTCAATCGAATTCGCTTGACTTCCCCAGAATGCAGGGTAAATTTCATGTTAGATAGCACCCCTGGGGAGAGTATCCCCGGGCCGACGCCCTCTTCGGAGGGCGTTTATTCTTTAAGGGCCCTCTGGGGCAGTTGCCCCGCTCCTGTGAACATTCCAGTGATGCCGGATAGCCCTTCGATTGTGGGTTGGCGTTTACTGCGGCTTTCCTTTGGCTTCGGCCATGGCTTTGGCTTCCTCTGCAAGCTCCGACAACAAGGCCAGCAGTCCCCAGTTCTGGGAGTGGGGGGTGAGTGCTGCCCAAAGCTGGCGAGGCATCTGAAGGGTGCGCCAGCCCCCCATGACGGCGTGGAGTTCGTTCTCTGTGAGCCCTGACATGACAATGGCTCGAGGGAAGGTGGAGCGGGAGTCGAAACCCGACTTGTGAGGGCGACTGGCCAACTGCAAGAGGGGGGTCTCTCCGTCCCCGTCGGTGGCAAAGACCACCCCCAACTCCCCCAGGCCGATGGCGCTCAGGAGAGAGAGAAATTCTTCCTTTTGTGCCTTGTCGTACCCGGAAACAATGAGCTTCGTGGGGCCAAACATGCGCTCTTCCGATTCTCCAATGGGTCGAAACGTTCCGTCGTTACTCATGGCTGTCTCCCTGTGTGGATTCAGTCGGTTCCGGTTTGAAAATGGCCCCCAGGCTGCGCTTTGCGTCAAGGGCTACGGTGCATGGCTCGGCAGAGCGAACCAGGGTGCAGTGGGGGGAGTCGTGAATGACTTCCTGAGCACGCAACCAGTCCCAGTCCACCCATCCGTCTTCGGATCCGTGCTTTACCTTGACGTATCCCACGCTCATGGCGATGACGTTGTGAAGGAAGTGGGTTCCCTGGGAGGCGTCGATTCGGAAACCGGGGAGGTCCGCTTCGACGATGGTCTGCGCTTCTGAGATATCCGGCCAGCGAACGGGAACTCCCAAGAATCGATCCCGGGAACCCCACCGCCCCGGACCGATGAGGACGTACTTTCGCCCTTCGCTTCGTTCTTGCTGGTTGATGGCCCGAATCTCCTGCTGGATCTTCACCGTCTGGGTGCGATCGAAGTGTTCGTCGTCGATGAACAGGAAGTCGGTGATTCCGTGGTACAACCCATTGCCCAAGGCCTGGTTCGAGTAGACAACGGCGTTGCTCTCTTCTTTGGTCCCGGTCATCTCCACCCGAATGTCACGGTCGTCCACGGTGAGGGGACGAATCTGGAGGAGGGCGAAGGTGGGGCGATTGTGCTCCAGGTCGTCTCCCAGGGTTACGGCGAACTCAATCTCCACTGGCACTCCCATGGCCTGCTCTCCAATCGTGAGAAGCTGATCCAACAATGCTGCCAGAGGAAAACGCTCATACTTCAAGATGGGGGAAAAGGTCACGACCTTGGGTCCGGGGCGCTGGGCGTGGTCCACCAGACGGTCGTTCTCGTAGTCCCACACCGAGGTCACCCACTGCAGGGTTCCGTGGGGCTCTGCCTTGCGGATTCGCATGGGGGTCAGGGTCGCATGCTCGTGGTCTAGGAAGGAGTAGTCCTCGCAGTCCATATTGAGGGCATAGAACTGCTTCTGCGTGTTTCCCAGCAGCTCGCTTGGCTGAAGTATTTCAGTTTTGGGACAACGAGGGCAGAAACGGAAGGCTCTCTTCCCCTCCACCACCGTTCGACCCAATCCGAGAGCCACCGACGCAATGCCATCCTGATGCTCCAGGGAGCCCGTGGGATAGTAGTTGTAGCTTTGGGCCACCCCGGAGATTTCCGGATAGTAGAAGTTGTCGTGTCGAGTGCCGATGACCTCCTGGATGATCACCGCCATTTTCTCCTCTTCCACTTTGTAGTGAACGCTTTCGATGTACTCTCTCGCACTCTCTTCAAACACCGATGCGAAGACGAGCTTGATGGCTGCCATCAACTCTCCCAGCCGCACAAAGGTGTCCGCGCTGCAGTTGGGCAGCATGATGGTACGGTAGACGCCGGCGAAGGGACGGGCTTGGGAGTCCTCAAGCAATCCGGAGGAGCGAACGGCGAGGGGGAAGTCCACTTTCTCGATGTACGCAGCGAGGCGCTCCTTCAAGTCCTCTGAAAGCTCACCCTTCAAGAATCGTTTTCGAATGTCCTCATCCGACAGGGTCACTATGTCGCTGTCGATATCATTCTCTTCCACAAAGCGATCGAACTCTCCAGTTCCCACGATGGCGGTGATGGGAACGGTGATGCAGACGTCGGGGAAGCGCTTTTGGATGTCCAGGGTGTGAAGCAGTGCATTGATGAATGCCACCCCCCGGCCTTTTCCTCCCAGAGACCCATCTGAGAGGCGAACGACCTGTTCTCTGGATACCTGCTGCCAATTGGTGAAGTCCACGATTCGGCCACGGTTCTTCACGCTTTTTACCTCGTCGAACATTCGAATCAGGAAGGCGCGTAGCTCCTCCACCGTTTCAAAATCGGACGGCATCACCGGCTTGATCTTCTTTGCGTACTCCACTTCGCCGTGGGCGATGAGCCAGGCGGAGAATTGGTCGAGGTTGGCGTGATACACCAGGGACTCGTCGGGGATCATGTAGAGGAGGCTGATGAACTCGAGCATGGAGCTGGCTCTCGCCACTTCCTCGCCGCCTGGGTGGCGAAACACGAAGTCTCCAAATCCCAACTGGGAGATGATGAACTCCCGAACCTCTCTAAGGAGGTGCTCTGAGTTTTTGTTGATGAAGTGTGCATTGAGATCCGAGGCCAGATCCTTCTTCTCGTCGTCGGCGCTTTGCAGGAGCAGCGGCATGGATGGGTTTTCTGCCCGAACCAGACGGATGAGCTTCACTCCGGCATCGGCTGTGAGCACTCCGTTGGCGGGAAATTCGACGTCGGAAATGACGCACAGGAGGCTCTCTTTGTTTGCTTCGTAGACCTGAAGGGCGCTCTCCAGGTCATGCACCAGGATCACCTTCGGGCGGAGCCTCATTCGCATTCTGCGGTTGGCTTCGGTGACTTCTTCGCTGATGAGGCGGTGGGTCTGCTTGACGATTTCAGAGTAGAGCAGGGGAAGGAAGGCTGAATACCGGGGAATAGAGTCCTCCACCAACAGAATCACCCGAACCAGACCCTTCTTCGTGTCGAAGGAGAGGTTCTTCCGGTCTTCGATGCTCTTGATGATGGCCACAAACAGGGTGCTGTCTCCGCTCCAGATGAACACGTTATCGATGCATTCCAGTTGCTGGCTCTGCCCTTCCACGGTGGGCAGATCGGAGGGGGTATTCAGCAGGAGGACGACGGGTAGGTCGGGGCGTCGCTCCTTGATTTTCCTGGCCAACTCGAAGGGGGTGATGTCTCCGATTCGCATCATTGTG
>CALFHQ010000574.1 GCA_937876385.1 uncultured Pseudomonadota bacterium | reverse complement strand
GGGCATCAAAGAGATCGAATGGGACTTCCCCGACGTGGAACTGCGCATTCCGGATATTGAGAAAGCCCGAGGGTTGCTCGGATTCGAGCCCATCGTGGACCTCGACACCGGCCTCATCAGAACCATCGAGTGGTACCGGAAGAAACTCGAGAGGGAGCAGGGGTAGTCCATGATTCGTCTTGCACATCCCAAGATCCCCGAGACCGTTCATGAGCGCTTCCGGGAGATCCTGGACACGGGGCAACTCACCGGCGGGCGCTTCGTCCAGTTGCTGGAGCAGGAACTGTCGCAGCGACTTTCAGGCGCTCTTGTGACGTTGATGTCCAGCGGAACCACCGCAGCCCTCATCGCCTTCCACAGCTTTCAAAAGCAGGGGGCACGCAAGGTTCTGGTTCCCGATTTCTGCTACCCGTCGGTGGTGTCATCGGCCCTTCGGCTCGGGTATGAGGTCGTGTTGGTGGATGTGGAGCCGGAGCGGCTAAACATCAATCTTGAGCAGGTGATGGGGCACGAGAAGGGGCGACACACCGTCTTGATGTCCGTCGATCAGTTCGGCATTCCAGGCCCCAACGAGCAACTTCGGGAGCTGGCTTCAAAGCAGGATTGGTGGTGGTTCGAGGATGCTGCCTGCGCCCTGGGAAGCCACGAGAAATCGGTGCCGTGTGCCTCTCGAGCCGACCTGTCGATCCTCTCTTTTCACCCCCGCAAGACCCTCACCACCGCCGAAGGAGGTGCCGTTGTCAGCACCCGAAGTGTGCTCCACGAGCTGGCAGGTCACCTGAGAAATCAGGGCATCGGCGGGGTTGGAGCGCAACGGCAGTTTCTCGATACCGGCTACAACGCCCGACTCAGCGAGTTCCATGCGGCCATTGGGTTGGCTCAACTGGAGATTTTCGATGAAATCTTGAGTCAGCGCCGGAAACTGGGAGCGCACTACCGAAAACGACTCAAAGAACTCCCCCAACTCACCGTCCCCGCTGGATACAGCGACCCGGGAGCCAATTTCCAAAGCCTTGCTGTCGGCCTCCCCGAAGGGGTGGACCGAACCCTCGTGGTCAACGAGATGCTGGCTAGCGGTGTGGAAACCACCATGGCGGGATTCGCCATCCATCACCAACCGGTTTTCTCGAAACTGGCTCGCTCAGGCGACAACTTAGTGGCCAGCTACTGGTACCAGAGTGGTCTCGCTCTCCCCATTCACGAACGAATGGACATCGAGGACGTGAACCAGGTGGTGGACGCCCTCACGTCCACGTTGGAAACCCTTCACCCCCCAAGAAAGCCCGAGGATATGCAGGAATTGCCAGGAGATGCCAAATGAGCGACCAGACCATTCTCACCGTTGCCGGACTGAAGAAGACCTTCAAGGTGGGATTCCAACGCAAGGTCGTCAACGCAGTGCAGGGACTCGATTTCTCCGTGAACGCTGGCGAAATTTATGGCTTTCTGGGACCCAACGGGGCCGGAAAGACGACCACCATCAAGATGGTTATGGACCTCATCAGACCGTCGGCCGGATCCGTCAAGGTCTTCGGCGATTCCCCGGGGACGCTGGCCTCTCGACGACGAATCGGCTACCTCCCGGAACACCCCTACTTCTATGACTACTTGAAGCCCACCGAACTCCTCGAGTTCTTCGGGCGACTCCACGGAATCAAGAAAATCACCCGCAGAAAGCGAATTCACGAGCTCCTCGAACAGGTCGGGCTGACTCACGCAAAGGACCGAACCCTGCGCCGCTATTCCAAAGGAATGCTCCAACGGTTTGGATTGGCTCAAGCCCTCATCGGGGACCCCGATCTTGTAATCCTGGACGAGCCCTTGTCGGGACTCGACCCCATCGGAAGAAAGGAGATGAAGGACATCGTTTCCGGGCTCAAAGCCGAGGGGAAGACAGTGTTCTTCTCTTCTCACATTCTGGCTGACATCGAGTTGCTTTGCGACAAAATCGCCATGATCGACGAAGGACGTCTCTTGTACGCCGGACCCACTCGGGATTTCGTTGTGAAGGGGCAGTTGGAAGTGGAGATCATCGCTTCCAACGTTCCCGAAGGAATCTTCACGGCGCTCGAAGCGCATGCTGACTCCATCAATTCCTTTGGTAGCCGACAGAAGATACTGTGCAATCGAGACTCCGCCCAACAGTTGGTGAAGCTTCTGGTCGAAAGCTCGGCCATGGTGGAGTCGGTGGTTCCCCGTAGCGAGACCCTTGAGGAGGTGTTCGTGCGCACCGCCCAGCATCCGCAGGCGGAGGTGTCGAAATGAGTTTCAGCATCAACCGAGTCATGGCCATCGCCACAAACACCTTCAAAGAGTCCATCCGAAATCGGGTCTTTATCGGGTTGATGTTTGGCGCCCTCGTCATGATTTTTGCGTCCCTTATCATGTCCGAGATGGTGGTGTTTGACCAACGAAAGCGGGTGATCCAAGACTTCGGACTCTTCTTCATCTCCTTTGCCGGTGTCCTCATCGCCATCACCATCGGTGTGCTTCTGGTTTACAACGAGTTGAAACGAAAGACGATTTACTCCCTCTTGCCCAAACCCATTCACCGCTACGAATTCATCGTGGGACGTTACGTCGGGATCTTCATCATCCTCTTCGTCATGGCCCTCATCCTTTCTGGCGCCTGGTTTGTGGTGATGCTGTTGCGGGGAGTTCCCTTGCAACCGATCTTCATCAAGGCGGTCATCTTGATCCTGGGAGAGCTGGCTATTGTCAGCGCTGTGGCCATCTTGTTCTCTTCCTTCTCCAGTCCTGTGCTCTCTGGAATCTTCACCTTCGGCATCTATGTTCTGGGGCGCCAGGTCCAATTCATCGAGGAATTGCTCCACGCTCAAAAGGGGCTCTTCGTCTCGTTGCCTTCTCTCAAACCCATCGGCCAGGCGGTGGCGAGCGTTTTCCCCGATCTCTCCCTCTTCGATATCACCATGGAGGTGCTCCTCGAGGTGCATGTCGGGTGGGGCTATGTCTTCGGGGCGTTGGCTTACGCGCTGGCCTACGTCGTCGTCTTTATCATCGCAGCAGCGGTGATCTTCCAGCGCCGGGATTTCGTATGAAGCGAGCAACCTGGGCCATTGGAGTTGGAGCGGTGCTGGTTCTCTTGCTGGCCCTCGTCCTTCGAGTTGCGGTCGCCGGCTCTCATCACTACGCGTTGGGGCAAGACGCCCTTCACAGCGGAGACCTTCCCCTGGCTCAAAGCCACTTTCTATATGCTGCCCGTTGGTGGATCCCCGGAATCTCCACCTCCGACGATGCGGTCACCGAATTGCTGAAGCTGGGGGATGAACACCTCAAGAGAGGGGAATACAGAGAGGCCGTTGGGGCCTTTGACGACGCAAGAGGGGCGCTCTTTTCCACCGCCTGGATGGGCCCACCAAAGGGGGCGCTGCGAGATCGAGCCGACCTGGGGTATGCCAACGCCCTCGCCCGATGGAAAGAGGAGCAATCGGGTGAATCGCCCGAAATCAACGAAGGTCGGTATCTTGAACTGGCCAAAGAATCGCCGGGTCCAAATCCCTGGTTCTCCCTGCTCATGGGAATCGCATTTCTGGGGTACCTGAGCTCTGTGGTGATGATCGCTCGAAATTGGGGCGGGGAGACCGGTCGCCGCTGGCCCTACGCGCTAAGCGGCACGGTGGCATTTTTGTTGTGGGTCCTCGCCCTGTGGAATATCTGACCGCGCTGGGGGGCCGTTCCCCCTCCCACGAGAACCATCCAGGAGGAATTGCATGAAGAACAAAATTACTGCCTTCTTTGACCAGCACAAGGATCAAATCCGGGCGAAATTGGTGACCATCACCACAGACCTCGTGAAGGCTCCCACCGTGAACGCCGGCAAGGGGCGCATGAGTGAGTTCCCCTATCTGGAGGTTCCTGGCCAGGAGCGCCTGGCAGCGGACGTGGTGGCGAAAGTTCTGGACGAGTGGGACATTCCTTACGAAATCCACGAAGGGGGGCCGCAGCGCGCCAACATCATCGCCACCTTGCCGGGAAACAAGCCGACTTTGATGATGGGACTTCACCTGGATGTCGTTCCCCCCGGAAAGGGCTGGGATACCGACGACCCCTTCGAGGTCGTCTTGAAGGATGGAAAGCTTATCGGGCGTGGGGTGTTGGACAACAAGGGTCCCTTGGCTTCGTCGCTGATGGCCATGTGGATCATCAAGGAGTCGGGGGTGCAATTGAACGGGACTTTCCAGGTCGCCGGGTTGGCCTCGGAGGAGTTTAGAGAGCCGGGAGAAATGGATCCGGGCATCGAATTTCTCCTGACGAACAAGCTCATTGCACCGGATATGGCGGTGATCCCCGACATCGGGGAGGAGATGAAACGCATCGACATCGCCGAGAAGGGGCGAGTGGTCTATCGAATCGTTACTCGGGGGTTGGCGGCCCACGGCTCCACCCCGGAGTTGGGAGTGAATGCTGCCAACATGATGGCCCACGTCGTTGTGGCGTTGGAGGGATTGGAAATGCCCCACGAGGTTCATCCGGTTCTGGGTTCCCCATCTGCCAATCTCGGAATCCTGCGAGGGGGGGAAGCGGCCAACATCGTGCCCGATGAGTGCGAGATCGAGTTGGACGTTCGGGTGGTCCCGGGGCAATCGGCGGAGTCTGTAAGGCTCCTTCTGCTGGAGACGGCCCAAAAGGCCCTGGAGGGGAGATACGATCCCAAGCATGCCCACGTCGAGGTACACACAAACGACGCCACGAGCCCACACGGCTTGGACGCAGGGCACCCCCTGGTAGTGGCGGTTCAAGACAGCGCTGAGGCGGTGTTAGGGTTTCGGCCGGAGCCCTTCGGCATTGGCGGGGGAACTTTCGCCAAGGCGTTCAACTTGGGGGGGATTCCTGCGG
>CALFHQ010000573.1 GCA_937876385.1 uncultured Pseudomonadota bacterium | reverse complement strand
GGTAAGTATGATGAGGCTCTGTTGCCCTGCCTGGCCGGTATTGTCCTCTACACGGTTCACGTCAAGAAGGGCAAGGCCGACCTCTTCCTGGCCCATGCTATGCGACTCAACAGGGCACTGGCCTACCCGGAGAACCGTCGGCGCCTGAAGCCGAGCCTGGTCCATCAAAGCCTGGCATTGCCTGAGGCCTTGCGTAGTGTGGAGACGATTTCCGAGCGCATTTTTCGCACCATCAGGCTGCAGTCCGACGCAGAACCGGATTCTGGTGCGATGTTTTTCTTGCTACTAACAGAAGGATTTAGCTAATATAGCGCAATCAGAGAGTAAAACCTATGGATTGATGCACATTGTTTTGCCTCCGCTTTTTGGACTGGTGCTGGCAGAGAGCGTTGTAAACGAAGACGATGGTCGACAATTGCATCTCCCCACCAATGGGAGAATGTAGCTGAGGTCGATCACAACGGCGCCTCATGTCGGTACACATTAGGGAAGGGGGATTTCTAGTGAGCCTGTTCTCCTATGTAGCCACTGTTGGTCGTTGGCTTGAGCGATTTCTTTACCTCATCCTGACGCGCCTGAAGCTGGCCGTCTTGAACATCTGTCTGCTGAGCGTGATACTCTACGGGTACTCCAAAGACGGCAGGGCGGCCGCGGAACCTGGTGCGCGCAATCTGCTGGTTGGGGCTGCGGCTGTGCTTATCGTCTGGTCCTTGTGGAAGCTCTACAAGTGGTTTCCACTGACAGCCAATTCCAAATCTCCACTGGCAGACATGGCGTGCCGCTTCATCGGAGGAATAAAGGAGTTCCTGCGATTGAAGTGCCGGAGAAAGCCTGAGGCACTGGTGAGATTGGCAAACCAGCAGATTTCCTCCATCAGATTCCGCACGTTTCTGCTTTCTCTCACGGCGTTGTACCAGATGCTGCTATGGAGCATCAGTCCCTTCCTCCATGGCAACGCCACGTCCGAAGCGGGGCTGGCTGCTGCAATGTACCACGCCTGGCTACTGATCAGCTTGAACTTTGAGGGCCTCAGTTTCCCCGGACACATCACTCTTCTGGCCCTGTTTGTCGTCTGCGCTGTCTTCATTCTGGTCTGTTCCCTCGTCTTCGCCACGAAGCGAAGATTCGACGCACAGCTTCCTCATCACAGAGTCCAGGACAAGAATCACAGTCTGCGCCTCAAGGACCATGTCGTCATCTTCGGCAACTCAGAGTCGGTCCGACTCGTCCTCCACGAGGCAAAGCACCAGGCCGCCACTCGCCAGATTGTCCTGGTGAGCCAAGACCTTTCGCGCGACGACTATGCTGGTCTCACCCATGTCTACGAGAATGTCTGGGCACTCAGGGGTATGCCGATGGACCCTGACGTCTTGGCTCTCGCTGACATCAAGGATGCCAAACAAGCGGTCTTCCTTACCGATTCGCCAAGCCTACTAAGCCGCTTGGAGCCGGAAACAGACCACAACAGCTTCATAATGCTGCGAGACGAAATGCTGCTGGGCTCTATCCTCTCTGTGGAAGGGGCCAACCCCAAGGTGCAAAGTCTCGTGGAAATGCGAGGTGCCGGCCCAGAGGCCGATTTGGTCAAAGCTGTCCTTGGCAAGAACGATCTCGTCCTCCGTCTCGACGACATGAAGAAGGGTGTGGAAGTCATTATGACAATGGCACCGAGGGCGATTGAGCTTCTCTACGACCTGCTCTCTGTGAGCGACCTGTTTGGATTCGAGCAGAAGAACAACCCCTGTATGCGAATGCGCAAGTGGAAGAAAGGAGAGACGATCCCGGCCATGCCCTTCGACCAGGGAAAAGGAAAGTCCGGTCGATTCACCTTGCCTCTGGGTATTGTCGCCAGGAAGGATGGGGCAGAAGGAAACTTCCAGTTCTTTCCCAATTTGCCGCCGCCCGGAGAGGGAAAACGAGACCCGGTCCCACTCATGCTTCGCACGGGACTGATCTGCAAGGATGACAACTGGACAGACGCCTTCTGGGTGCTGGTTAAGCACGGAGCCCCCCCCTTTCAGACCTTCAAGAACGGGCACGCCCTGGGTGAAAACGGCACCAAATACCTTGCAAGGGAAGACATCGCCTCCATCCCAGGCCGCCCTCCATCGCCCTGGGCCTTGGGCCTCCCTGAGACGAAACGTCTGTCCAACTTGATCTCGTGGGCAGAGAACGGCTATCCGCCGCTCACTCCTGAACAACGTACGGAGGGAAGGTACCCTGACCTCCTGGTGAAGCACCCGTGGCTCGAACGGCACCTCTATGCGCGCCTTTTCCGGGCCGAGTTTCGAGACCCCGAAGCGGACTTCTCCAAGGTCGATAAGTGTCGCTTCTGGAGGGAGGTTACCATCGGGTGTCCAGCGCACCTTTCGGCACTCCTCATCGCCCGGTGTATTGTTGAAGAGGAGCCTTTCCACCTCTTGCCCAAGATCCTCGGAATTTTGCCCGAAACCTACCAACCCGACGGCTACACCGTCAAGATCCGCAAGTACGAGCTGGCCCTCAGCGGAGAATACTCTCCAGAGTCCCTGCTCCAGTACTTCGCCAAGCGAAGCGAAATCCCCATTGCCATTGAACGCAGACTCGGACGCCTCGTCGTGGGGCCGGCCCTCTTCCACAAGAAGCACTGGGACTCAACCCATCCCGAGGACGGACCGTCGGCACAGGCCATCTACGTCTTCCACATGGAGGCTCCGCCAACGCGACAGGAGGGACAGGACCAGTGAACAATTGCCGACTACTCCACTTGATTCTGCTTCTCTCCTTTGCGCCGTCGTCCCCCGGATGTCAGACCTCTCCCTCGCCCCCTCTCAACACAACTCCACAGTCCGGCCCAATAAACGTCGTCTTCTGGCTGGACACGGGGCTGCTGGACGAAGAGCGGGAAAAGGCTGAAGACTCGATTTTCACCCTGGCGAAAAAGGAATGCACAAGACTTGCCACAGGCCTCGAGGAAGCGAAGGTGCTCCCATATGTGTCCGTTCTTACCGAACACGGCTATGGCAAGAACATTCACGTGCCAGGGTATGACACCCCAAAGAAGGTCTGTTTTCGCCTCGACCCGCAGTTCCTCGCCGATCGGGACCGATCTGTCTGCGACTGCGAGCGTGACATCGGTCAGGCATTGCTTCGCTCCCTGGGCGAACTGGAGAAAATGAAGGAATTCCGCTTGCGGCACTCCTCTGCTGCGTTGCGACCGGACAGCCCGCAGCGGGGCGTCGTTGTCGCCTGGTTCGGAGGAAATAATATCTCCGTTTCACCGGCCGAGACGAAACGTTCTGCATAGGAATTCAGGAACAAGTGGCTGGCCATGGAAGCCGACCACTACCAACTGAAGCTGCTCCTGGTTCTTCCTCCATACGTCAAAGCCGAGGACCTCCCGGAGCCCCTCGCCGACTTTGCGGCAGAGTTGAAGAAGGCAGAGCGATTCTCTCTCGCTCATACCTGCGCCTTCAACGGGGGGGGAGCCTGTACCGTCGACGACGAACAGAACCTCTCTCAGGCGCTCTCGACTCTCGGATTGGAAGAACCCTGGCAACCAATGCCACGCATCCCTGTTCCTGACGACCAGCAGTGTTGCAGTTGCTCCCCCCTGGACACTTCGGATATTCCGAACGTGCCTACGGTGGACGTCAAAGCGGCCGACACCATTGCCCCACCACCCGATGTGATGGTGGAGGTAGTCGACGCCGCACAGGAAATTTCGGCAGAAGACATGGGCGACTCGGATGTTCAGGCAGAAAGACAGGATGCTGTTGATGCCTCACAGGAGCTGGCTGATGCCACGACCCAACCCGCTCCACCTGCAGTGCTGAACCACTTCATCCTGCTGGATCGGTCAAAGTCCGTGCCGCAGGAGTCGCTGACAGACCTGCTGGGGCGAGTGACGGCTCGCATCGGCTGTTTCGTGGAGCCACAAGATCGCATCATATTCGTGCCCTTTGCCACCGACTACAAACCCTCCGCCGCCGGCCGGGGTTCGGAAATGATGCGTGCCGCCCACCACGTGGTCGACAGCCTGGCTCGCGAGAAGACCTGCCTCCAGGCAGCCCTCGCCTGGTGCTTCGGCGCCCAGGCAGAGGCTCTGATGGAGGAGGGAGACGTGCCTGCGGACGTGCTGGCTGAGTCTCCTCCGTGTGACTCGAGCGACGATGACCTCGTCAGACGAACACTCCACGAAGAATTTGCGAAGCTCCGAACCGACGAAGGGAGAGTGCTGTGGGTATACAGTGACTTCAAGGACGACCCCGCAGCCGACCTGAGAAGAAACCTCAAAGCCGCCTTGCGGGAACGACGCCGTGATCGCCCGGTCGTCCTGGTGCCGCTGCTGGCCACTCCGACTGGTTGCCGCGACCTGGAGCGGTTCGTGGAACCCCTCCGTCGGGAATTGCCCGTGCTCGGCGACAGCAAGCGATTGCTCTTGCCGTAGTAGTCCAACTCTGCCGGAACTGCACCTCTCCCATGGTGGGCCGATAATTTGACCAACCCCCGATCCTTCCTAAGATTGACTCAGTTGGAGTGTGGACTCCATGCGTGGAGGGATGAAAATGAAAATCGTAGTTGTTGGCATGATGACGTATTGCGTTGAGAATCGGACTGCGGCGGAGATCCTTGGTTTGGCTGCGGAGGCCATCAATGCTGGGGACTTCGAGGGGGCAGCGGAATACAAGAAGACCGCAGCTCGAGTGGAGTCGGGGGCGATGTCCGCCGAAGAGTGGCACGCCAGGCACGCGGTGCCACCTGTCCTGCCGGTGCACACGGCCCCGCCCCGGCTGCACGTGTAGGCTACTGCAGTGGCTCCTCAAAATTGGAACCGGCTCTTTGGACAGAACGCAGATGGCAGATAGAAAGCTAAACA
>CALFHQ010000572.1 GCA_937876385.1 uncultured Pseudomonadota bacterium | reverse complement strand
CGCTGTCCACACCGTCCACTACGTCAACGGTGAACAGAACCTGGCCGTTGCCTTCCGGGGTCACTGCGCCGGCGTCGTCGATGGTAGCAAATCCGGCGTTGTCCGAATCAAAACGCAAGAGGCCGGAGATAAGCTCCAAGCCCGTCAGCCAGTTGCGAGTGCCATCTGCGAAGGTCGCATAGACGTTCATGTTTCCAGCGACATCTCCCTTGATGGCGGCAACGGTGGCGCCGCTGTCGTAGTTCATGTGGAGCTGCGCTACATCTTCCTGATTCGTGTCCACGGTCATGGTCAACGGAGTCGTGTCATGGGCGCTGTTGGTTGCCACGATGTCCACGATTCCAGCGGCGATGGCGTGGGTCATGGCCCCGGCATCGATGCTCAAGACCGAAGCGTTGGGGGTGGTTGTGGTGGTGTCGAAGATGGCGTAGGTCGTCAGCGGGTGCGTCGTGATATCGAGCACCGAACCATCCGTGAAGTGGTTGAGTACCTGGAGCTTCGAACGCTGCCAGATTCCTGTCCCTTCAATGTAGGAAAGGATGTGCTCTACCACCCGGTCGCTTCCAGTGGGGGTGTAAAGTTCGTAGCTCTCGACGGTGATGTCCTGGTGGGTCACAACTTCCATTTCCACGGAAGTGCTGACGTTGTCGAGGTAGGTGCCCGGGAAGGTGATGGTCACCGTGGCGGAGCCGTGTTCGGTGCCGTTGGAGGCGACTTCACCTGCATTGCAGCCCGGGGTTCCGGTGCAATCAGCGAGGTTGTTCACAGAGATCCGGTCGTTTGGATCCTGGGTCGTGGCGTCGTAAACCGTGCGCTCGTCGTCGGTGAAGTCTATGCTCGTGCCATCGGCGAAGTACACCGTGACTGTGATCTGTCGCTTTGTGGGGAGGCCCAACAAGGTGAAGGCTACGTCTGTTTCGGTAAGAGCCATGCGGGGATCTACGACCGAAGCGACGACGTTCACGGCGTCGGGAAGGGCTACTGCGAAGTTGCCGGACCCCGTGATGATGACAGCGCCGCCATTGTCGCTGTAAGTGGCCTCGACCTGGGCTTCGCCGCCGCCCACTGCGGTGACAAGGCCGCCGGCGTCCACGGTTCCGATGGTGTCGTCGGTGGAATTGTAAGTGACCCCTTGTTCGCCTGTGATGTCCTGGCGGCTTCCACCACCGGTTTCTGCATCGTCTAAGAAGACGAGGATGGTGCTCACCTGGGCGGTCTGCCCCTCTCCGGTGAACAGGTTTGTGACGTATGCCTCGACCTGAGTCGTGGCGCTGGTGTCCTCGACGTCAGCGGGGTTTGGTTCTTCCTGTCCGACATACGCGGGGACGAGCACCATGAGGGTTTCGATGGTGACTTCGACGGTGCTGTCAACAGTGACTTCGGTGCCTCCGAGAACGGTTCCGGAGACGCCTGTTACATCAATCATTGCGGCGCCGTCGGACACACCGGAGACCACGCCGTAGATATCGGCAGCGGCCACACCGGCGCTGTTGGAGACGACGTCCACGTGGTCGGAGACATCCAGCGTGAAGGTGAACTGGGCGCCGTCCGAGAAGGTGGCAAGGGCTTCGATGCCCGTCTGCTGGTAGCGGTTCAACTCGGGAATCCAACCCAGGAACGAGTCCAGGGCATTGACTTCCAGGGGCAGGTCGGGGGTCAAGGCCCACACGTTGGCCGAAGCCTCGTGTCCGTTGGCCTCGGCGTTCACCTGCGTGGCACCTCGCCCAACCAGGGATACGGAGTTGCCGGTGGTGGAAACCACGGCGGTGTCGCCACTGGTGATGTTCGTTGTGGGACGAGTGGAGATGTCGGTGAGTGAGCCGTCGGTCATGATACCGAAGACCTGCAGAGCGGTCACTGCGGGGGCTTCACCAAACTCGTAGAGGTCCACCAGGGTGTTGTCGGCGATACGGGCGATGAGTCCGTTGACCGTGATGTTCTTCACCTGAACCAGGCCGAAGTTGGCGGTTCCAGTGGCGTTGTGGAATTGCACTACGGCATCGGTGAGGAAGCTCACCCCGGCGCCGGTGGTGTTGAAGAGGTCTTCCAACGTACCGGTGAGCTGGACTTCCGTTCCACCCACCGTGTTGGCGATCACTTTAAAGGTAATAGTGGCAACTTCCACCATATCCCCTTGGGCCTGTGCGGGGCCAACAAGAGAGGGATTGGTGTTCACGGAGTTGAAGCTCAATGTGCCCGAGGCGTTGGCCAGGGAGATGTTGTCGATGGGGTCGCTCATGACCGAGGCAGTACCCTTGTCGATGGAGACGACCTGGAGCACGGAGGCATCGAAGTTCACGGTCGCATTGTACGAACCAATGACGTTGGTGCCTGTGGAGACGAACACGGGAACGGTGAAGTTCGTGCCGTCGAACACGGGGCCCCGGGGGACCTGCATGGACATGACTCCCTGAGCCATGGTCTCGTTGGGGGCGTAGGTCGCCGCGGTGAAGTTGACAGTGTTGGATGTGAGGGCGTCAACAACGGCCGTCACGGTGCCGGCGTTCTCTGCATCAAAGGCGTTCAGCGGAGCCAGGAAGTCGGCGTGGTAGATACCGGGGCTGACGTAGGTTCCCGTGGCGTCCACATCGACGCCGTTGAGGGAGAAGGTGAACGTTACGGCGAGTCCGGCGCCGGCCGGGGCTCCCAATGTGTCAGTGATGTAAGCGTAGGCATCCAGTCCGGCGTCGTCCACGTAGAGGGTGTCTCTAGAGAGGAACAGCTCGATGTCGGCCAGGGTGCTGGTCACGATGTTGAAGTTGGTGGGGCGAGACAGCGTGCCGTTGGCGTCGGCAATGACCGTTCCTTCGATGTTGGGATTGCTCAATTCGACGATGTCACTGGTGTACGTTCCATCGCCGTTGTCCACGGTGATTCCGGTCCACATGCCCTCGTCGGTGTTGAAGGAAACATCCAGTCCCACAACGGGCTCGCCGTAATCGCAAGCAGGAACGGCGTCTTCGTCTTCGCTTCCGTCGCAGTCATCATCGATGTGGTCGCAGGTGGTGTCGTCAGCGGCGGCAGTCCCGGGCTGGCAAGCCGTTTCCACGCCTTCTACGCAGCTTGAAGCGATGTTGGTGGCCTGGCAGAAGCCCACGCCGCACGAGTCGTCTGCTACGTAGCCCTCGTCCGCCGTGCCATCGCAGTTGTCGTCGATGCCGTCACAAGTGGTGTCATCGGCGGCAGCGGTGCCGGACTCACAGGCGGTTTCCACACCGGCCACACAAGAGGAGGGGGTGTTGTTGAGCAGGCAGGCGCCCACGCCGCAGGTGTCGTCCACGACATAGTCTTCGTCGACAGAGCCGTCGCAGTCATCATCCACGTTGTTGCAGGTCGTGTCGTCGGCAGCGCCGGTACCGGCCATGCAGGGGGTCTCGACACCCGCTACGCAACTGGATGGAGTGTTGGTTGCCTGGCAGATTCCTTCGTCGCAGGTGTTGTCGGAGATGTAGTCGTCGTCCACGGTCCCGTCGCAATCGTCGTCGATGCCGTCGCAGGTAACATCAACTTCGGGAAGGGTTGGTGGGGTGCCGGCGATGCAGCCGTCGACGGGGTCGCACACGTCGAAGTTGCAGAAGTCGCCGTTGTTGCAAACCGTATCGTCCGGGGTGTGGGTGGCCGTATCGGTGGCTTCGTCACACTCGTCTACTGTGCAGTCGACGCCGTCGTCTTCCTCGGAGGAACCGGCGATACATCCCAGTTCCAGGTCGCACACTTCAGCGCCGTTGCAAAACACTCCGTCGTCGCAAACGGTGTGGTCCGGGGTGTACACGCAGCCTGTCTCGGCGTCGCAGCTATCGGTGGTGCAGTCGATTTCGTCGTCGCACAACGCATCGTTGGGGGTGTAGGTGCATCCGTTTTCCGGGTCGCAGGAACCCACGGTGCACTCGTTCCCTTCGTCGCAAATCGTGTTGTCCGTTTCGTTGGAGCACATCTTCGCGTCTTCATTGCACTGGTCCACCGTGCACTCGTTGTCGTCGTTGCAGGTGTTGATTTCCCCCCCCGTGCATTGACCGGCGCTGCAAGCCTCGTTGACCGTGCAGAACTCGCCATCCTCGCAGGGCTCCCCGTCCAGGGCGTACTTGTCAACGTAGCATTGACCCACCAGGGTGTCGCAGGTGGTCTGGAAGCAGTCGCCGAACTTGTCGGCCAAGGCAGCGCAGTCTTCGTCCGATTCGCAAACGGAGTTGGGAATGTACCCACCGTCAAAATCGGTCAAGTCGAAGTCAATATCGGTCTTGATGTCGGAGTTGGCATCCGGCAGGAGGCTGGGATCCCATGGGACCTCGCCACCACCACAGGCCGAAAGACCCAAGGTGACGACCAGAGTCATGAGGACGGCGCTGAGCCATCCCCCCGCTCCAAAGACCGTGTTTCTGTTGCGACTGGTGCTGTCAAGATTGTGCGACATGTTTGATCTCCTCAGATCCACGCACACGCGGTGCGAGCGCGCGTGCAGAAAATTAGGTCCGGCCCCGGAAGGGGGCCTGTCTTCCATCCAATAGTTCAACTCAGATGCTGATTCCGTCGAGAGAACCCTCGGGTACAACTCGGAGCCCCTTTATAGGTAGTGCCAAGTTGTCCGCAGGGTGGTTTCTTCCGCTGGCCAGATTAGGCTAGGAGATCGAAATCTGTCAACTGTTTTGACCAAACAGGCGCCAACAATGCCAACAAGCGCGAACAGGAGATCGAGGCGCCGCGTCAAGGCGATCATGGTTTTGGAGAGGGTCGAATCCCGCAGATCGTTGGTTGCCCTTGTTGCCGCAAACTGAATGATGAATTTGCTTGGGAAGAGGTCGTTGGGCGGAATTCGTCAGCGCTCAAGTGACAGGCGGGCTCGAAGTCCCCCCAACTCAAAGGTCAAACCAAGGCTGGCACCGGTTACGTCGATGAGCTGCGGGCGGACCACTTCGTCCACTTCTGTGGGCTCGCCCGGGTGACCGTACACAGGGGATTCGAAGGTCTGCCAGGTGTCATTCCAACGGTACGGTTGTCCACTCGGGCACTGAAGGTGAACACCCCAGAATTGCTCGTGAAATGCCATTGGATCCAGCTCTGGGTACAGTTGCTTCCACTGGTTCAAGATGGGAATGTTCGACCACGACGCCAACCGCAACGCAGACAGTGCATCCTTTTTTCGCAACTTGTCCAGGAGAGTCACGACTCTGCTGATGCTCTGGAAGGCCACCTGCTTGCCGAGCCACGGTTCCAGCTCTTTGGTCGCCGCACCCTCCTCTCTTCTCTCCATCCGTGTCAGTGCCCGCTTGATAAGATCCTCGCTGAGGGTCAGTAGCAGAGAGTTTGGAGTGACGGCGTAGTAAAGAGCCAATTCCGGAGAGATCGAGTCGTCAATGCGGTCCTTCCCGGAAACCTTCACATAGGACCTCCCCTTGAACTTGAAGTTCTCCCAAATGACAAGCCCGGGTGCACTGCTCTCCGACAGGGCCCTGAGGGAGGAGAGGAAGGCTGCAACCTGGAGAGACCCCGAGACCTCCACCTGAATCGCCACGGGGAGTTTGTGGATGTTTAGGAGGAACCAATCCGACGGATCCGGATCCATGGCGTTCACCGCCTCGTCCCAGAAAGGGGTGTCGTCGGCGTAAATGGTCAGAGAATCCCCCAGCCAGGAAAGGGGAGAGCCTGAACCCGCAGGGTCTACAATGGAAGCAAACCCGCCGAGTTTGCGAAACAGCGTCGACTCCTTGTTGATGGACATGCCGAAGCGAGCCAGCACCCCGTCGTGAGGATCACCCGAGTCAGGGGCCATCTCTGTTCCTTGGGTGAGTTCGATGAAATCTTCGTAGTCGGAGTTTCGCCCCAACGGAAAGATGGTCAAGTCCACGTCAACGCTCTCGCCAGAGACGCCAAAGGACACTCCGATGGGGTCGAAGTACTTGCGCCAATTGCGCTCATAAAGAGAGCGAAACCGGTTGTAGGCTATCGCTTCCGCCTGGGTGACCCGATCTATCGGCAATTCGGCAATGGGGGTCTGGAAAACCAGGTTCCCGTAGGTCTCGCTGTGGGCG
>CALFHQ010000571.1 GCA_937876385.1 uncultured Pseudomonadota bacterium | reverse complement strand
GAGGGAGACTCCCAACGTTGGCCCGAGGATGACGTCCACGTCCCCTCCAGTAGAGATTCGACGGTGAGCTCCCACCGACGGCTCGAACTGAAGCATGTCGAATGCCACTGCAAACAGGATGGGGCGAAAGACCGGAAGATCCACGTGAATGAACCAATCCTCATTGATTCCAAAGTCCATGAACAGGGAGATGTCTGCTGCGATTCCCCCCTTTGTCCCGGGGTCGCTGGCCACGCACATCCGCACATCATCGTAGCGGCCGCCAAACCTGACCTTGAAACCGACGACAAACTCATCTCCGCTGGCGGTGGTCTCCGCCTCGCAATCCCCGACGGGAGACAAAGCGAACACAAGAAGTAGCATGAAGAACATCAATCCGGCTTTCTGAATCATTGCACCCTCGAAACCTGCAATCGTTGAACAGAATTTTTCACATTGGAGACTACCCACTCTGCGGAGCATCGTCGAGGACTTCGAGGCAAAAATTGCAGATGAGGACAATTGCCAAACCGCACGCCTGCATCGAATTTGGAAGCAGTTCACCGGGAAGGGGTAGACCGTTGCCCCGGCAACGTGTATCTTTCTCCCACTTGAATGGAGGGTGGCATGCGTTTGAACGTTTTGGATTCACGACGATGGCTTTTGTGGGTGGTGTTTGTTGGGGTGATTTTTACAGGTTGGGGGGGCTGTTCGAGTAGCGACAAATCCAAAGACACTTCGGCGGATATCACAGACATTTCTTCTGATGAGAGCGACGATATTGCTGTGGACTCCGTCGAGGACTTGACCCCGGACGGAGGAGTTGACGTTCCAGAAGTGCTCGAGGAGGTGCTCGACACGGCCGACAGCACCGCCCCGCCGGTGTGCCTCGACTTGGATTTCAACTACCCGCTGTCCACTTCTCAGGCGGACGAGACGTTCGATTTGGGGCCGTATCTGATGACGGAGCAGCAGCACTCCATAACGGTCATGTGGCGAACCCTCGAGGAAACAGACGGAACCGTACTGTACGGTTTGGAGGCTCCCGATACGGAAGTGTCAGGGGCTGACAATGTGCAAATCCACGAAGTCACTGTCAGTGGCCTCGAATCCAACACACGCTACGCCTACGCCGTGAGGTCGGGTGGGGTCACTTCCCAGACCCACTATTTCACGACAGCGGTTCCCCAGGGCTCTCCCTTCCGATTTGTTGCGTGGGGTGATAACCATGAAGCCACCGCCATATTTGGTGGCCTCCTTTCGCAGATGATCGACCTGGGACCTCGGATTGCGCTGGGACTGGGAGACCACGTAGGGGACGGCTCCGTGGATTCGCAGTGGAAAGACTACATCTTTGGCCCCGCCAGGGCACTGTTTCACGAGGTTCCCTTCTACGCTGCATTGGGAAACCACGCGAAGAACTCACACAACTACTTTGACTTGCACTCCCACCCCTATCCGGGCAATGACCCCCTCCACGAATCCTACTACTCCTTCACTTACGGCAACGCATTTGTTCTCGTCTTGGATGGGAATACTCTCCTTTGCCCCCTGGGCGAAGTCGATGTGCCCCAGTCGGAGTTCATCAAAGAAGCCCTGGAGTCCCCCGAAGCGAAGGAAGCGACCTGGCGCATCGCTTATGCCCACGAGTCGCCCTACAGTGAAAGCTGGAGCGCAGGAAATTGTGGATACAAAGGCCTCCCGTGCCTGCGGAATTGGGTCATGCCCCTCCTCGCCGAGCACGACTTTCATGCCTTCTTCTCCGGCCATACCCATGGCTATGAGCGAGGCAATGTGGATGGAATCATTCAGATCATCTCGGGGGGCGCAGGCGGGGGACTGGACGAGTGGTGCATGGACTGGGAAACTACTTCGGTTGTGTACCAGAATCACCACTTTCTCAAGGGAGACGCAGGCTGCGACACCCTGCGCATCGAAGCCATCAATGAGGCTGGAGAGCTGGTTGATTGGGTGGAGATGGCCCCCGACCACACCATCGTTGACGAAGGACCAATGGAAGGCCTTCCCGACCTTATCGTGAGTTCCGATTCACCGACTCTGGACTGACCTTTCCACCGATTTATATTGCATTTTTCTCCGTTTTAACGCATCTTCCCCCCGCCCGCAACGGTGGGACCGATGTTTCGTAGCAGGATGGAGATCGGATTGTCAGGTTCCTGCAACCAGCATTGAGGACACCAATGAAATTCACCGAATTGGGGCTCAGCCCAAACATCCTCGAGGGGATCAGCCGACTCGGTTTTGAGACGCCTACTCCAGTCCAGAGCG
>CALFHQ010000570.1 GCA_937876385.1 uncultured Pseudomonadota bacterium | reverse complement strand
AGCCGAGATCGATGGTGAAGTGTCGCTCCAGTTCGGGAACTTCCCAGGGAATGAATTCGGTTCCCAGCTTGAGCCCCATGCTGTTTCCCGGCTTCTGCAAGGTCTGGGTGCGCTCGTTCAAGTTGTCAAAGAGGCTCTTGTCGGTGCTCACCGAGATATTGCCGTGGAGGTCGAAGTAGGGCTCGAAGAAGGAGGTCACCCGCCGGGAGATGGCGGTGTTCAGCTCCACCTGGAACAGCCCGGTTCCCACTGCGTCGTTGCCGGCTTCCCGGACTGTTGCGGTGGGAATTCGGAACATCAAGCCGATGAGCCAGGACGGATACTGGTGGTCACGATTGTAGTGCCAAGGCGCCCATCGAAGGCCCAATCCAATGTCTCCCAGTCCAGACCGCTTGCGTCCATTGAAAGGAACGTCGAACAACTGCCCCGGCAGCGAATTCGCCGTCGTGGGGTCGTACGGAGCCGCATCGGGGTCGATGTCGCTGATGTACTGATAGCCGCCGGCGGGAATGTCGGAGTGCATGCTCAGGTTTCCCTGATCAGACATGACATAGGGGAGGTCCACCACCAACTCCAGATCCCGGAACAATCCGATGGCCAGATTGAAATGCATGATGTGCTGGGTTCTCTCGTACTGGAGTTTGTTGGCCAGGTCGATCTTCCCTGCAGTGTAGTCAACAGCCTCCCGCAGGATTTTGGAAGACTCCGAGTGGAACTCGTAGTTAATGGTTAACCGGATATCGAAGGGGTCGTCCCGGTCAAAGGAACTCTGAACGTCGGTGATCTGAGCGCCCAACGCCTGGGTGGAGAACCCCACACATGCACACAGGGCCACCAGAAGGACAGTTCGTTTCATGTCGCCAATCCTCGTTGCGAGTCGGGTCATCATTAAGGTAGTGTTCGCAGTTGACACCACTGAATTTTCTAGCAGAGCGGCTGGATCAGTGTCAAGGCAATTCTCCCTCGACGGGGGGGCCGATTTTGCTTGACAGTGGCGAAGTGATAGGTAGTATGGTGCGCCTGTTGTGACAGCGTGTAGGAGGCGTATCATGTACGCAGTGTTCAAACTAGGCGGAAATCAGCACCGAGCGACGGTTGGAGATATCGTTAAAGTCCAGAAGCTGGACGGAGACGTAGGGGCGACGGTGGAAGTTACCGACGTCCTGATGGTTCGCACCGATAAGAAGGCTATCGTCGGCACGCCGACAGTAGCGGGTGCGAAGATCATCGGCGAAATCGTTGATCAGGGCCGAGACAAGAAAGTTACGGTGGTCAAGTTCAAGCGTCGTAAGGATTACCGACGCAAGCAGGGGCACCGTCAGTATTTCACCACTGTGAAGATCACCGAGGTTGTGATCCCATAAGTGCTTTCAGCGGGAGGAAGTCATGGCGCATAAAAAAGGTCAAGGAAGCTCGCGAAACGGTCGTGACAGCAATTCGCAACGACGTGGCGTCAAGCGTTTTGGCGGTCAGATTGTTCGTGCAGGCAACATCCTTGTTCGCCAGTGCGGAACCAAAATTCGCCCCGGTGAAAACGTAGGACTCGGTCGGGACTACACGATCTTCGCGAAAATCGACGGCCGTGTGGATTTCTACAAAGCTCGAACTGGCAAAGTTACTGTCAGCGTGAGCCCCGTCGAAGGCTAGACGGACCGAAATCCCCCCCACCGAACCTACCTGCATCCATCAGGTCAACCAAGGTCAACATGTTTGTCGACGAAGTTGTTCTAACCGTTATCAGCGGAAACGGCGGGCCAGGCAGCAAGTCCTTTCGTAGGGAGAAGTATGTCCCCAAAGGGGGTCCCGACGGGGGGGACGGCGGCAGAGGCGGCGATGTATTCATCGTGGCCTCTTCCCACAAGAACACCCTCGTCGATTTCCGGCACGTTCACGAGATGAAAGCCGATAACGGCGCCTCGGGGGGGTCTGCGCACTGCACGGGTCGCTCCGCCGAACCGTTGATGATTTCGGTCCCCCCGGGAACCCTCATCTTCGACGACGCAACCGGAGCGCTTCTGGCAGATCTGGACCACCTCGAAGCCAGCTACCTGGCAGCACCCGGAGGAGATGGAGGGAAGGGCAACGCCCGTTTCCGCTCTTCTGTGAACCGGGCCCCTCGCTTTGCTGGAGTCGGCTACCCGGGAAAGACCATCCGCCTTCGCCTGGAGTTG